>JAYVPO010000135.1:0-20763 GCA_043757325.1 bacterium | reverse complement strand
GGTCTGCGCAACTATTCACACGACGAAGCCATGATCTTGGTTGACCTACTGGAAGAACGTTATGGAAAAACTTCCATCATGATCACGTCTCAAGTGGAGCCAGAAGGTTGGAGAAAACTGTTCGATGACCCGGTCATTGCCGACGCGATTGTCGACCGCATGATTAATCCAAGTAGAAAAATCACACTAAAGGGAGGTTCTTATCGCGAACGATTAAAAAAGAAAAAGTAAAATGGCAGTATACAAAAGTAATAATTTATGACAAAAACAATCGTCGCTTGCGCTCCGAAAGTGCAGACGCAAACATGAAATTGCATGCAGACCTTCAGTGAAATCGATCACTACTTCAGTCTCCCATAACCTGGAGGTTATAAAAATAGGTTCCTTACCATTGCCTACCCCAAACTCGGGCATTGTAACGTTACTCAAGACCTACCCAAACCTAACTTCATTAGATTTGGTGCTAGACTCCTGATTCTTAGAAAATGATTTTTTTTAAAAACCACCAAAAAAGGAGTCAAAGATTCAAACAAGGATTTTTAATCAAAATATCACCAGTTTTAGTGATTGCACTTTGATATTTGCAGAACGGCTACTAATAAATATTTTCAATTCTCGATAGAATTTGACTCTTTATTCCTTCTTCTTCCTCTTCTTCTCTTCCCTCCCCGCAGGAAGGCCACGACGCTTATTTTTGTGTTTAGACAAGGCGAACGAATGCGCGCCGAAGGGAGTGGACGTACTGGTCCATGACCAAGGTGCGACATGAAGTTCAACGCAGTATAAACCAAAAAAAAGCAAGTGGTGGGTCCAGCCTGACTTGAACAGGCGACCCGCCGGTTATGAGCCGGCCGCTCTAACCACTGAGCTATGGACCCATTGATCGAAACTATAGCAGATTTTGATTCGAACTTACGACAATTATTTCCTTCAGGACAGTACCTTGCCCTTAATCTGCAGGGCTAATTCGTCCCCTACCCGCAAATTTTCCAAGTTAATAAAACCACTTCCGACCTCAATGATATGCTTAGTACCTTTCGGTCCCGAAACATTCTTTTGATTCATCTTCACGTCTGATAAGACCCCGGTAACTCTGTAAAACTTATCTAAAAAAATCAAATCAAACTCAAACGTCATCCCACAGGTATGAATGCTTCGTACGTTTTTAAAAAAAATTCCCGACCTTGGATCCAATCCCACGTGATTTAGTAAGCCAATCTTCTTCTGCCAGAAATTATTAGCATAAATTAAATTCAAACTTCGAGAAAAACCCTTGCTTACCGAGCCGGAAATTCGGCTCATTTCACAAATAAAAACCTTTGGCATATAGGAAATGTAAATCAACAAACCCAAACTTAAAACTAAAAAGAAAATTTCCATGTCATCAACGTATCACAGTTTGTATTCTTAAACCCACCGACATACCAGTGCCTTGAACCGGAAATTTCTGATAGATACCTGTGTTAGAATCTGAAAGCATGGATTCTTTTGCAATGGAAGCTTCTAAACCTAGCAACAGCGACTCGCCCAAACCCCATAATAACACCGGAGTCAAAGCGATTTTCAAACTGCGATCCGACTGATAGCCATCACCTATGGTATCTGTTGTGTCCGTGCGAATAACTTTTCGGTCGTTTACCAATGCCGAAATTTCTAGTCCCCAATAAATCGTATCCAAAGATCTTACTCGCGCACTGGCATTCACTCCATAACATTGATCGGTATACATAACCGTCGCATTCAAAGGTGACGCTTTCGTACGCGCCAAGCCGTAGACTGCATGCATTCCGTAGGACTCGTACTGGGCCCCAATTCCAAGTTTAAAATAAGGCACAGATTTGATTTCATAATTCGGATCTCGCACTGTGGAATTTCCAACGCTAGCTTGAAAACTTAGTGACCTTGGCCCCATTGCGCTTTCTTCTTCAAAAAGATTTTGCAAAGTATCGCGTTCCTTCTTAACTTTCGATTCCATTAAACCTTGGTGCAGCTTTGTCAATAGTGGCGTGGCCCACACTTTTGTGTTTGAAATCGGTTGATCAAAAATTTTGGAACTTGCAGAAACAATTTTCGCAGCAGTTCGGTCGTAAAGATAAATGCCACAACTTTTAACTTCCTGCGCATAATCAGGCTCGCATCGCACTAGGATGGCAGCTTGAATTTCTGAGTTATCCAAAATTTTTTGCAACACAGAAATTTCAGTGGTCTTGGATTTCTTTAGTCCTTTTTGAAACTGAAAAATAGAAATCATCGGCATAGGCTGCGTTTCCAAATTTTGCTGAAGGGCAACGTCGAGAATTTCCCTCCGGCTTACAATTTGCCAATCGCTCAAATTCTGACTTACAGCTTCGATTTCTCGAAACAAATCTACTACCGGTTGATCGTAATGACCCGCATCAAGAACAGCCATAACCGCAATTCGTAAAGGCTTTGCCTCACTTTTTGACGCATTAAAATAAAAACTTCCGACTAAAACCGCGGCTGTAATAAACTTTTTCATAATCTACCCCTGTTGAATATAAGACAGTATCATTGGCGCTAATAAAATAATCATGACTGAAGGCATAATAAAACACATCATCGGCACCATCATCCGCACCGAAATCTTTCCGGCCATTTCCTCGGCCATTTGAAAACGCTTTTGCTGCAAAGTTTCTGAAATAGTAGAAATGGTTTTGACAATGTCTGTCCCTAATTCCAAACCTTGAATCAAAGTCTGTGTAAAAATTTTTATTCCAGGATGATCGACTCGGGTATTAAAATCTTCCAAAGCTTCCGCTCGACTTTTGCCAAGTTTAATTTGTTTAAAGACAATATCAAAATGATCACGCATGGGAGAAGCCGAGGAATCTGCAATCACCACCTCCAAAGCCTGAGTCATTTCCAGGCCCGCTCCCATCGCCAAAGATAAATAATCCAGCAGAAAAGGCAGATCTCGGTGACAGGACACAAGAACTTTTCGCGACTGATCTGTTAACTGCAAGAATGGATAAAAACATCCTGCAAATACCGCTAAAAAAAACAACATCGGCTGCCAAGAAAAAGTAACAACACTAAAAAGCGTAACTAAACAAAGCAAAAACAAACTTAGAACAATTTGCGTTGCAATAAATTCTTGGTCGGCAAATTCTGAATTTTTACCGATCAATACAAGGTTTTTCTTTAAGAAATTCTTATAACGATAGAATTTATTAGCCCGTGTCCAAGGTAAAATTCGCGCTGTCCACCCCGCTTGCAATATGTAAGCGTCATGAAAACTAAACAAATCAGGATTCGCCGCAGAAAACCGTCGTACGACTCTTAAGTTTAAAATAAGCAAAGTCGCAAGCCCGAAGCTTTTTAAGGCAAAATCAAAAACAAGCAAATAAATAACCATAGAAAAACTCCTTTCTTAAACTTCAAGCCGCATTACGCGTTTGGTAACGTAAATTCCTACAACTTCTAAAATAATTGCACCGGCAAACAAAAACTGCCCGATAAACGAAGTAAAAAACAACGAAAATCGCGCCGTATCACAGTAATACATTCCAAGCCCCAAAGCTGGAGGAGCACAGATTAGTAGCATGGCTTGAGCTCGACCTTGGGCGGTTAGTGCTTTTAATCGGCCTTCAACTCGCTGTCTTTCGCGGATAGTTTTTGCAATTTGCTGCAACGCGGCGGTTAATTTTCCGCCGAGACGACTTGAAATAATCATGGCACCGATCGCAATATTAGCGCTGGGAGTTTGCATCCGGTTTCTAATTCCGTCGAGACTTTCTTCAAGTCCTAGGCCCAGCTGGTATTGTTTTAAGGCCACTTTAAATTCTTCCCCAACAACTGGATCACAAATTTGCACACAAGTTGCAATACTTCGATTCAGAGTCAGTCCGCTTTTTAAAGACGAAGCAATATGTTGCAATGCTTCGGCTAGATTCTCATCAAAACGTTTAACGCGTCGCGCATGCTGAAATTTCGCAATAAGTTTCGGCAAAATATTTTTACAAATATAAATAAAAACATAAATGCCTCCAGCAAGAAACATCACCTGCAAAAATTTTAATATCCAGCTCATTAGATGATCTCCGAAAGATTCAGTTTCACGTTTTCAGCTTCTAAAAAAGCCTCAATATCTTCGCGATAAATTTCCACTTCATGATTGCGATTACGTTTAAATAAAGAAACGGTTTTATATTCCAAAGTTTCGCGACACAACCCTTTAATCCAAGAAATTTCAGTGACGGCTCGCCTCCCGTCGTGAGTTCTGTTTTGCTGAACTATAACATTCACTGCGGCCACGATTTGTTCACGAATTGCGCGTAAAGGAAGATCCATTCCGGCCATCATCACCATGGTTTCGACTCGACGTAGCATATCCTCGGGTGAATTCGCATGGGCCGTAGTCATGGAACCATCATGGCCAGTGTTCATCGCTTGTAGCATATCCAAAGCTTCGGCACCGCGACATTCTCCGACGATGATCCGATCAGGCCTCATGCGCAATGAATTTTTCACCAAGTCGCGAATCGTAACTTGGCCTACTCCTTCTAAGTTTGGCGGACGGGTTTCGAGACTTACCACATGGGGCTGCTGCAGTTGCAATTCCGCAGCGTCTTCAATAGTTACAATGCGTTCATCTTCAGGAATAAAACTCGAAAGGGCATTCAGTAAAGTTGTTTTTCCAGAACCCGTTCCACCACTAATCATAAGATTTTTTTTCGCACCGACCACGCAATCGAGAAATTTATTCATGCCTTGCGTTAAACTTCCCCATTCCACCAGTTGAGACATCTGAATTGGAGTCTTCGAAAATCTTCGAATAGTCACACAACTACCGCGTAGAGCTAACGGCGGGATTACGGCATTAACCCGCGAACCATCTGCAAGCCTTGCATCAACAATCGGAGACGATGTATCGATTCGACGCCCAATTTTTGAAACAATACGCTCGATCACATGCAGCAGGGCTGCTTCACTTGAAAAAGACACGGTGCTTAATGTCAATTTTCCAGCGCGTTCGATATAAATCTGGTTGAAGCGATTAACCATAATTTCTGTAACTTTCGGATCGGCCAAAAGATCTTCCAACGGACCAAGTCCAAACATTTCATCAAGGACGGTTTTCTCCAATGCTAATTGATCAAAATCCGTATTTAAACACACCTCTTCGATAATTTTTTGAATTTTGAAACTTGCGATATTTTTAACTTCAACAGAAGCCAAAAAATGCATATCCACATTTTTTAAATCAAGACTTTCCATCAGCCTCTGAAAGATAAATTTTCGGGCTTCAAATAAACTTACTGGCTTTTGCTTGAAGTTAATTTGTTTTGCTTGCTTTTTTTCCGACGAGCTGTTTATTAATTTCATAAGCGGCTCGATAACTATTTTAAGTCTATTTTTGCCAATAATAATTTCAGTACTATCTTCCAAGTTTACATACGACCCGGCCGCCAATAAATGACCACCGATATACACCGGCAGAATTTCATTGGTGCAGTAGCCTGCGATTTTTTTGTCGCTGACTTCGAGTTGCATAAAAATATAATTACCTTCGGGCGGCAAAAAAATATCACATATGGGACTACTTCCTATAAGAAAACGTCCTGATTCCAGTGCTTTTTTTTCCAACCCGTTTGCTGATGTATTCCATTCAATATGCGCAAGAATTGTCATAATGGCCTCACGGTGCACTAATTAAAGTTAAAATAATTTCAAACTGATCTTTAAGCATATCCAAGAGTCCGGTCATTTCTACGGTTAGGCCCATTCCAATCACACAGCCCGCAATCAGCACGTATTCCACAGCTGCCATACCGCATTCGTCGTTTATAAAGTTACTTTCATTCATGATTTTTTGCCTCCAATAGTGACCGGAACATCACTTCCGCCCGATGCTTTAAGAATGGTTTTATTGTTAAGGAATTTTTCTAAGTCTACGCCCTCGTGACCGACTTCCTCAGGTTTCATGTCGCGTTTACTTAAATCATTTGGATTTCTTAGAGCCAAAGAAAATACCGCTTTTTGTTGAGCAAATCGCAGTAATTCCATTTCACTCAAAGTAACAAAAAACGAGATATCGGTTCCGCTGGCAGCGGCCTGGCCATTCCACACGGTGGCTTTTCCGACTGTTACCAAAGTAATATTTTGTAGCAGAACAAAAGTCGTCGAACCGCGACTTGGCAAATCCATTGTTACCAGAATATCGATATGATCATTTGGTTTGATCCAACCTTGGCTTAAAACTTTATCGTCCAGCTGCAGACTGAAAAGCCTTTTCCCTTCAGGGATGCGTGAAGTTAAAGGATTTGTGGTCACGCCTTCTACGACCGATAACAATAGCGGATCTCCTGACTTCAAATCGGCGCTTAGTTTCTTGCCGATAACTTTTTCATATAAATCGGGTGTTGTCATATTTGAAGAACTCGAACGTACCAAAACTTCTGTTTTTTTCAGTAACTCTGGTGTGATAGTTGTTCCAGCAGTTGCATCAGCATTTAAAGCAAGAATTGTTTGCACAGCAAATTTCTTTTGGCTTTGGGACTGTATCTGAATCTGTGTAAGCTCAGACAAGCCAGTTAAAATAAGCGCAGCGCCGATACTTCCCACTAGAATTCCGCGGTCTGTTTTAAGCCATTTGCCTGTTTTGCTTAAATTTATCTGATTGATTAAGTTTAAAGTTTTTTGCTTTAAATCGACTTTGTTGTTAGGACTACTTAGTTGTTGATTCATAAACTGTAACCTCCGAAATATTTTGTTCGTTTGAATGTACGGTCACCTGTCTTAAACTTTGTGACTTGTCTTTTTGATACCACATGGAAAAATTCGAAATTGACTGGGATTGCTCTTCTTTTGCATCTATTGCTACGTAACCATCAGACATCATGATTTTCTGCATACGAGAAATAATTTTTTCTCGCGATAAAAGACTTTGCATGGACTGTACTCGAATATCTATTTCTCCGATTTTATAGACAACATTCATAGTCTCTGCAAAGTCGGCTGCCTTTAGGTTTAAATGAGAAATCTTTTCGAAAGCATTTTTAAAGATTTTAGCAGAGTCCACAAATGACGACATAATGACAAACGAATTATCCTTGTCGAAGCTCACCCGATTCAACATAACGGTGCGGCAATTTTTATCTTCAATAGACAAAACTTCCGCAATCCAGAAACCTTCGGCTATTTGAACCATTGTGTTTTTGGCAAAAATTTTGACAAAATCGGAGAAATTTTCCTTTTTAAGATTTTTAACCATTATTTTTGAGGACTCCCCGGCCACTGATCTTTCGCCTTGGCGCCAATCGGATAGCTTTGAATAAAGGCACTCGGCCTGGGTAACCTGTGATAACAAAAGAGAAATCGATAACATGTAGCGCATATAAACCTCTTGATTAGTCTTCACTTTAACATCGTTAAAAATAGTGTTTTGACTGTGGTTGCGCGCAATCCCAGTCAAAACTGAATTATTGAACCGCGGTAAAACCATAGAGGTAGAACACAAATTTAGTGAATTTTCCTACTCTGGAGTCTGTCGATGAGTCATAACGCAAAATGTAAAATAATTGATGTAAGCCAAAACTTGTTGATATTCGCAGCGACTATTG
This sequence comes from bacterium, assembly GCA_043757325.1. Lineage (GTDB taxonomy): Bacteria > Bdellovibrionota_B > Oligoflexia > Oligoflexales > RGVZ01 > JAYVPO01. The sequence continues at coordinate 13,180 of JAYVPO010000135.1, read as the reverse complement.
TTTTTTCGCAACTTGCGCAGGCAAAAGATTTTTCTATCGGAGTCGGTGAACTAAAAAATTTTCCAATCTCTGGCCTCATTGAATCGATACATCTATCCAAACCAGGAATTGTAGAAGTTAGTCGCGGCGCTAATCGCTCAACGTTAAAAGTTCGTGCGCTTAAAACAGGTGACGTCGATATTACTGCTAACCTTGCTGATCAAAAAGCCGAGTCGATTAAAATCTATGTAAAAAATAGTGCGAGTCCATCGCTTGAATCCGTTCGCAAAATTCTTGATAATGGCGGCCTTTCGGTTCAAGAAAACGCTGGAAAAATTCTGGTGTCTGGCAAGGCAGGATCTTTAGCCTCCGCAAAAAATATTGCAAATATAAAAAAGAAATTTCCTGGATCAATTGTCGATTTAACCGAAAAAACCTCGGCCAAACCCCAGTCTGTGGTGCAGGCCATCAATAGACTTTTCACCGAAAATCAAATCTACGGCCTGCAAGCGGTATCGTATGGAAAAATTATTACCGTTGAAGGAACACCCCGCGATGATTTCGAACGAGAACTTGCGATGCGCATTGCTAAATCTATTCAGAACTCAGTTGAAGATCGAACCGCAGGCAAATCCAAAGCCTCGGAGTCAATCAATATCGAAGTGATGTTTGTTGATGTAGAGCGGCGCGATCATTTGAAAGTCGGCGTCAGCCGCCAGCAGCTTGCAGGCAGTTTAGCTCAGGCAACTATTGCAGGTCCCGTCGCATCACTTGGCAAATTATCATGGCAGGTTTCTGACCTTGATATGTTTTTAAATTTGCTTCAATACAAAACATCGTCACGGCTATTGTCAAATCCGCAGATTATCGGGCGCTCCGGCGAAGAAGCAAAATTTCATTCAGGCGGAAAAGCACTGTTTGGGGTTGATACGACTGACGCCTCTGGGAAAACTAAAACAGACATTAAGGAAATAGATTACGGAGTGGAACTTAACGTCAAACCCGTTATCGATCGGGTTGGTTTAATTGATATCAAACTCCATACGAAAGTTTCGGAGTTAACCCCCTCAAATATGAAAAATCAACTTGCGGAAATTCTTCTAACCGATTTGAAAACTTCGGTTTCTCTGCGCAGCGGGCAAAGTATTCTACTCAGTGGTTTAGTTCACAAAAGACAGCGCAAGGGTGTCGAAAAAGTTCCTATTTTAGGTGATATTCCAATTATTGGAGAATTATTCAAAAGTAGGTCTCGAGATCTTGAAGAGCGTGAACTTATGATTTTTGTAACCTTGCAAAAAATTACACCCGGAGATTACGATTCGGCACAGGTGCAAAAACTTTGGGACAATTCGAAAAAAGACGTTGAATTTTCGATATTTGATTGATTTTTATAAGAAAGGTGAACTTTTATGCTTCAGGCCGTTGTTATAATTAAATTTCGTGATCAAAAAAAAATCATCAAAAAAAAGCTCCCGTTTTTTGTTGGCTCAAGTGGCTTGTGCGACGTAATTATTCCGACGCTTGAGTTTTTTCCTAACCTACTGGTTTGCAACAAAGGTGACATTTTAAATATTATCGATCAAAACACAGGAATTAATCTCGACCCTCATGCGTTAAGATCTTTTGGATTGGAAATATCAGCTCCTTTTCTGTCGCATTCGGCGGTGAATGTAACTTTTAAAGATCGGTGGCAGCTTCTGTTGATAAAAGAGCGGTTTGTATTTACAAAAATGCCAGGCTTTATTAAAAAAATATTTGGTAGCACATCAACTTCCAAGTCGAGATTTTTTGTTTTTGCGAATTTTGTTTTACTGGCTTTAATGTGCCTTTCATTTGTTACTCATTTGCCAGAAAAACCCCGCGAAGCTGTTTTGTTGACTGAAAATATTCTATCGCCTGCGGTTATTGCAAGCAGCGTCAATATTAAAGGCTATGAAAAAGGTGGTGTTTTGCTCTTTCGCACAGATCCCGTGAAGGACTCTTTACTTTTAAAGCTTTCAGCGATTGGCTTAGATCAATACAAAGAAATCACTATTGATGTGAACGATACGGTTGTTTTCGAGTCCGAGACTGGAGATAAGTGTAATCGCAAACGTTGCGACCTTGAAATACTTATTCCAGCGAGTCTTTTAAAACCAGAAAACAAAATCACTGTAACCCATCAGCCAGAATCAAGTCCGTATCAGCTGAAAGGTTTTATGTTAACAAAATTGCAAATCCCAACTTCTTTAGAAGTAGAAGAAATTGATAAAATACTGCAGTATCTTGAAAAATCTTTAGATGAACTGGCTGTCTCTCCCGAAAATTTTGTGACCGCTCACAACCGTGTTGAGGAATTAAAAAGACTCTCCAACACAAGACTTTTATCCGACGTTATAAAAACAAAAATTCATCAGATTGCGGCCCAGCTTTCCGAAAAAAAGCAACAATACTTGGCAGAACAGTACAGTGAATTCAAAGTGAAATTAAATTTTTCCCTACATAAAGACGCAATGGAAATTGTTGAGAATATGGAGCGCTGTTTAGATGGAACTGACGACGAAATGCGCTTGGAATTGGCTGCAAAAAAACGCCACCTTGCGGCCTTGATCAAAAACGGAGGATTTAATGACTGACACATTAGCTCTCACAACTCGTCAATTTCTTGTTGCTAAACTTGGCACCGAGGAAGTTACGGCTATGCCTGAAACAGAGTTTGTTTCACCAGACAAAAAATTTAAACTTTCGAGTTTGATTTATTCTGGCGAAATTGCCAAAGCCAAAAAAAGTGTATTTATGCTGGAAACATCCAAGGCCTGTGAAGTTCGTATCGGGAAAACTAAAGTTTTTTCTTTGGCGCATTTAGAGCCGAATGAAATATTTTTTATCGACGAGGAACCTTACGTTGTATTGATTGCTGGAATGGCTTTTATTAATTCCCACACGCCCAAGGTACTGGAGTCTCAGCTGGATGAAACGCTTATGCAAAAGGACCAGATGGACTTCCCGAAAACCAAAGCAAAATTTACCGTAAAGGCCTTAATGACCTTGCAGATCCTGGGAGTTATTTTGTTAAATAACGTACCTTTAACAGATTCTTCGGTAGCCAAAGAAATTCCTAGCAAGCCCCACAATCTCAGTCAAAACGAACGCTCTCTGATGTTGCAAGATCTGGAAAAGAAGATTGCTCCGGCAGAAGTAGAAATTGTAGAAGCGGCGCCAGAACAAGAGCAGCCCAGAAGAAATTTCAAGGCAGCTGCGAAACCAAGAAGTGTATCGGCACAAAACCAAAGTTTACTTGAGAGTTATGTTCTTGAAGCGAGGTTTGATCCAGATTCGGCGAGACAAAAAGTTCGAGATCTCGCGCGCAATCAAAATGACAACGCAGAGGCTCAAGCTATTTTGGCTTGGCTCCACAAAATTTAAAGGAAATTATAATGAAACAAAAACAGCAAAACTTTCGTTCGCAATCAGGTGCCGGAGTCGTGGAGTTTTTAATAACTTTTCCGATGTTTCTTATTCTTTGTTTATTCTTGGTGGAATTGACTTTTATTTGCATCGACCGCCATGTGATAAAGCTTGCATCATTTGAGGCTGCCAGGGCATTAAGCTTGGGTGCAAAAAGCGATCAAAACTACAACCCGTGTGATGATCGTGCACGGCTAAAAAAGGCCAAAAACACGGCCTATAAACGCATAGCAGCCATTGCCCCTACGGTGGATTTAATACTGGCAAAAAGCGGCATGCCTGTTCCGGCAGACACTACTGAGGAGTCCAAAAAAGTCGCTCAGACAGATGTTTTGAAATATTTTCTAAGACGCTGGCCATCGGCGGTTGTTCTGACGGAATTTCAATGTAGTTTTGATGCGACTTACAAGCTTGTTACTATGAAAATTGATTATAACCGGATTTTGGCAACGCCAGTCATCAATCGAATTGTTTTTTACATCCGGCAAGCCCAAATCATGACCGAAAAATCCAACGGAAAAAATAATTATGATTTAGACGACAACTTTATGCATTTAACTGGAAGTTTTCAAAATCCACTAAAGCAAAAAAATATTCAAAACATTGTTCCTTTTCTTAAAGACCTGCCGGGCATGAGTGTTTTTAGTTTTACCGATAAAATTGAAGAGACTGTCAATTCTCTAGTAACCTCAGAAACAAATCTTGTAAACGAAGTTCTTGAACATATTCCAGAAGTGCTTTGGCAACTCCCCCTAAGTGCGACAAGTACGGTGGCTGTGGGTGTGAAGCCGCAGGGTTCAAAGGTGGAAGACAGGAAACTTATTACTCCCCATTGGTCTGGACTTTTGCCTGGGGCTATTTCACTGACAGGTGACCATCGCAAGTGGGCGAAAGCGTTAAGCGCTCCTAGCAATTATTTAAATCATGATCCACCTAAAGCACCAACTCAAGCTTCTCCTAAGCCATCAACGAAGCCCGCAGCCCAAGCTTCACCTAAGCCATCGATTCAAAATTCACCTAAGCCGTCAGCGAAAGCCTCTACTCCAGCTCCAACTCCAAGTCAAATTCCAGCTCGAGCTCAACCTAAGGAGATAAAATAATGCGTACTTTACATTCTTCGGAACGCGGCACGAGTGTTGCCGAATTTCTAATTTTTGCTCCGTTTTTAGTGTTTCTTATTTACGGCATTTATTTTTTGAATGAGCACATAGATGACGCGATCGACGTGTCTGTTGAAAACCGGGTTTCACTATTTCAAGGAAATATTCCTGTTTTTCCTGTTCAAGTGAACCGAGCTCCTGAGCCGGATCCTAACAAGCCTCCTCGGCTGCCAAAAGATGTCAAATTTAACGGATCATTTGATTATCAGAAAAGATTCGATGAGGATCGAGACTTACTAACAAGTCACGTCGAAAAGAGCCCCAAGAAGTTTGATTCTACTTATTCTGGCTTGGACAAATCAACTGCGACGATTTTGAGCTCTGCTTTTCCTCCTCGCTCGGCATTTTATACTTTAGTTGACCTGGCCACAGGTCTGAAAGCCAAGGATTCTATGCGTATATCTGAACTGGAATCACTATCGAAATTTGATAAGTCAGACCTCATGCAAGGCCTTTTGACATTGGAAACGGAGATCACAAAAGAACCTAGTACAGCCCATGAATTTCACCATCTGGATCGTTTGTATTTATACGATTTAAATAATTATCACCCAGCAACAGGGATTCGTTCTGCAATTTCTGGTTATGGAATCGGACTGATGAAAAACAAACATTGGGGTGCGAAGGGGAGCTTTGCTTCAGACTCAGATCACTTTGTGACCCGCTGCATGGCGCGCCTTACTCAGGAAAACACTTGTGAAAATTCTCCAGGTTCTTTTAAAAGGTCTTTTGCATATAAACTATCATTGATTATTGATGCCAAAATTGCGGTATCGATTGCACTCGCGGTCGAAACCTGGGGAGTTAGCTTTGCGTTTGAATACTTGATTACTGATGCAGTGAAAGAGGTCCTTTTCTCAGCTGTTGAAAGTTTACTTACAGAATTTTCGACGAAGTTAATTGAGGAAATGAAGAAAAAAGCATTGTCAAATATCGATCATTTTTTCGATACAAAACAATTAGAAGAAAGTTTCGACAAACAAGATATTGATTTCGGAAATCTTTTAAATTTAGGAGAAGGGCCATGAAAAACCAACAAAAAGGATCATTAACGGTATTTTTTCTTTTAATGCTTGGTGCAATATTTTTCGTCACTAGCGTTGGACTATATGTTGGCCGTAACGCCAGACTAAAAACACAACTTATAAACTCAGTGGACTCTAGCGCTTTATCGATGGGAAATCATTACTCCGCCGGACTAAATTTAATCTCGGCGCAGAATATTGCGATGGGGGCACAGATACATACTGCAAGTGCAATGAACTTCTTTGGAAGATACTGGGCGCTAGGGCAGGCATTATTGTGCACTGTAGATATGGCCTGTGTACCCGAATCAGCACAGTTGTATGCAGGTATGAGTGCTGCCGACAATGATAAACATTTCGGATTGATATATAAAATCACGAAAGAAATAAGCGGCGCATTTATGCAATCGGCAATCGGCCTTTCACAAATGAACAAACTGTTATCGAACACTTGGTTTTTAGATACTACAATTCAAGGACTCGAGACGTTGCGTAAAAACGCTCCTGGGTCTATTGCGGTACCATTCAAAGGTAGTTACTCGGATCGCACAAAAAAACCTAAACCATCTTTTAAATTCACACCCACCTTGTTAAAAGTTTCAAAGGTAGACAGTCTTTTTTGCCACAGTATTTCCTCCTCAAAGGTTATTGAACCAATGCGTGACACTGGCTTTTTCTGGGTAAGCGGGTGGGTAGGATCTGTCGCTAACCGGGGCGTAAAAAACATCGTCGATACATTACAAAATGTAGAACAGACGTTACGCAATCTGCCCGTAATTTTTGCAGAGCAACTTGAGAATGTAGCCGGTAAAGCTGATTTTGGGGTCAAGAAAAAGTTAAAAGAATACGGCGTAAGTTGTGATAACCTGCCGAAGGATCTACAAGGTGCCGTAGACCTTTGCAAAGCTTTTAACAAGCTTACAAATGTCTCAGAAGCTGCAAAATGGATTATTGAAGGAGTTTTGCCGACATTTGGAGAATGCGGCCTAAATGATAATTTCTCAGGAGGTTTTGGTAGCAATTCTGGAGACTACAGCAGTCAAGCGCAAGCTTTTTTCGACAATCAAGCCAAAGGTACGGAGTTTGGATTTATGTTTCCTGATATCAAAAACGAAGCCGATCTCTCGCAATGGGAAAACGACCACGAAATTCAAATTATGGCCTTGAGACCGAATACGATTATGATCGCAGAAAATCAAAATGAGAACAATTGCCCAGAACAATGGCTTATCTCGTCCACAACCGGAAAAAAAATCTGCAATGCACCCATGGGCAATTTGGACTTTAATCAAATCGACAAACTAAATCCCCAGCGTGTTTTAAGTCGCTACCAAGTAGCAACGGCCCGCGCGACTGTATTTTACGACGCAACCAATGACGATCCGACTGCAGCGGTTACAGAAGGGCAAAGCCTTTCAAAAGCAGAAGCCATTAAACGAAGTAAATTTCAATTATTTTGGCCCTCATGGCGCCCTAAGTTAAACGACACCTCACTGGGAGCTTTGGAATATATGGGGTTTGTAGCTCCATGATGGCATCGGCAATAATATTTCTATTTTTTCTAGTTTTTAACTTGGTTACTTATTTTGAGTACCGGTTAAGAGCCGAATCTCAGAAGTTTCAATTGCCCGGGAGTTTGCTTTTTTTGTTTTTATTATTTGCAATTCTATGGTGGTCCGAAACAGAAGTTGTAAAGCAAATTTTTTGGGTTAGTCTTTTTGGAATTTCTAGTGGAATTGTTTTTCTAGATGAGAATTTCAGGTTGATTCCTAATCGGTATGTGTTTTCGATTGTGTGCTTAGGCTTGATGCAGCAAACCGACAAAGCTGCTGTTATGGAAAATATGATAGTTGCAGTTTTTGTTTATGTTGTGCTGCGATTTCTAAACGTGGTTTACGAAAAAGTTACAAAAAAGCCCGCCATGGGATTAGGAGATATCAAAATACTTTCGGCGTTAGCGGTAATTATAGGTTTAAATATTATTTTTGTGCTTGGAGCAGCCTGCCTTTACGGCACAATAAGGCATTTTAGGAAAAAAGACTTTGCGTTCGGCCCTGATGTGGTGCTTTCTTTTTGGAGCATTTTATTGATTTTTTTTCTTGCCGCGCAATTCTAGTCAAATTTGCGGTGTAAGTTCTTGTTATGATGTAAAGGAACTCAAAAAAAGGAGAAATTATGAAGTTCAAATCGAAAATGGGCCAGAACACTGCAGAATACTTATTGATGTTAAGTATCGTTGTAGTGGGCTCAATGGGTGTGATGACGGTTTTTGGTAAGCAAGTGCGTAACCGACTTGGTTCTGTGACTGCGGCTTTAAGTGGATCAGCAGGCAAGTACAAGGATGCCAACGAAGCTGCTGAAAAGATCGCAGATAAGGCTACAGATCGGGGTAAAGCCGAGCTCAAAGCGTCCGGTATTGATGAGAAAGAATTTACTTCCGACAAGTAAGCTCCATGTTTAACTCTCAAGGAAGGAGAGTTCCCACCTTGTAAAATTCCCTTTTTTTGAAAAAATAAGTATTTAAGATAGAATGAACTATTCTTACTTTTTTTCAAACTAGGAGCTTTGCAGTTGAAATTTTTCATTATTTTCTCCATTTTTATTCATGCGTCTCTTCAAGCAAAAATTCTCCAGTCGGTTGCAGACGTCGCCGAAGCTTCGATGCCAGGTGTTGTCAATATTCGTACGACAACTTATGTTCAGCACGGTGATAGGCAGCTTGATCTTTACCAATTTTTTCTCAATGGAAAAGTTCCGAATACCCAGCCCACGCATTCTATCGGCAGCGGGATTGTTATTGATAACGAAGGCTATGTCCTGACCAACCGCCACGTGATCGAAGACGCAACTGCAATTGAAGTTCTGTTTGCCAAAGGCAAAAAAAAATACTCGGTAAAAGTCATTGGAAGTGATGCAAAAACAGATATTGCTTTGCTGCAAATAACCGCAAAAACCAAGCTGCAGCCGCTTGAACTCGGCAATAGTGATGGCCTGAGAATTGGCGACCCAGTTTTGGCCATCGGAAATCCCTTCGGCTATTCCCATACCGTTACAAGTGGAATTATTTCGGCAAAAAGTCGGGTTATTGGCGCTGGTCCCTATGATGATTTTTTACAAACTGACGCGCTTATTCATCCCGGAAATTCCGGAGGTCCGCTTTTGGATCTGCGCGGCCGGGTAATCGGAATCAATACAGCCGTAAGTCGGGAAGGCGCAGGAATTGGGTTCGCGATTCCTATAAACCTTGCAAAAGCAATCATCAAAGATCTACGCGCATTTGGCCAAGTTAAAAGACCTTGGGTCGGGATGATGGCCAAGAATATATTAACTCCTGACGAATTGGAAACGGGCGAAGATAACTCTAAATTCTACGGGATTTTGGTAACAAATCTGGTTGTCGATGGCCCCGCAAACAGGGCTGGAATAAGAATTGGCGATCTTGTGATGGAGGTCGATCACCATAAAATCGAAGACACTGATCAATTTCAGAAAATGATCAATAGTTATTCTTCAGGTAAAACTCTTAATATCAAATTGTTCCGCCGCTCAAAAGGTTATATAAAAATAGCACTAACCTTGGATCCTACTCCGAAGTCGTCGGAACTACCGAGTGAGAAGGACCTTTTTTGAAGAGCGTGCCATTTGGACCAAAAAAAAACTATCGATTTGAAAAGCGACTCTGGAGTTATTGCGGTTATAAAAGGCCTCGTAATGGACGGAGTGCGAAAAGCCAATAGCGGACACACTGGAGGAGCTTTTTCGAGTGTTGATTTTGCTTATATTTTATTTAAAGAATTTCTAAAATTTGACCCAGACGATAAAAAATGGCTGGCGCGCGACCGCTTTGTACTAAGTGCCGGCCACGAGTCCATGCTTTTATACTCCTTGTTTTATTTAATGGATTGGTTGGAATTAGACGATTTAAAAAACTTTCGCCAACTTCATTCCAAAACCCCAGGCCACCCGGAAAACTTTATGACTCCTGGTGTGGAATGCACAACGGGCCCACTGGGGCAGGGAGCTGGAATGTCGGTCGGCTTTGCTATTGCCGCTAAACATTTACACGCTCAGTTTGCAGATATTTTTACTCATAAAACTTACGCTATTTTAGGTGACGGCTGCATGCAAGAAGACGTTACATTGGGCGCCGCATCATTGGCAGGACACCTAGGATTAAACAACCTTATTTGGTATTACGACCGTAATAAAGCGCAGATTTCTGGTGCGATTTCCCGGGCGACTTCCGACGATGAAGAAAAAGTTTTTCTGGGATTTGGTTGGCAAGTTTTAGCGATTGATGGGCATGATCACGCACAAATTCGCAGTGCTTTAAAAAAAGCGCAGAAATCAGACCTTCCGACTTTAATTGTTGGAGATACCAAAATGGCAAAAGGCTGTGCCAATATGGAAGGTGATCACGAAACCCATGGATCGCCTTTGCCGGCCCAAGAAATTGCTTTGACGAAAACAAAATTAAATCTTCCCGCGGATCAGAATTTCTTTTGTTCGAAAGAAGCTAAAGAATTTTTTCAAGCTGGGTTTAAAAATCTTCGCGATGATGTAAAAACTTGGCGAGATTATCTATCTGCGCAAAATCAAAAACCAGAATTTCGTAAAAAATTTGCGGATTATTTTGAAAATTCCGAAGTTAACATTCATGCTGCAAAAGATGTTTTGTGGCCCCAAGGAACTCAGCTTGCGACCCGAAATGCTTTTGGCGATGTTTTGAAAAATTGGGCGACTGCTATTCCTAATCTAATCGGTGGAAGCGCGGATTTGGAACCTTCTAATATGACAGGTCCCTTCGCAAAAATTGTTGGGGATTTTCAAAAAAAATCACCCCTTGGACGTAATTTAGCTTTTGGCGTTCGAGAATTTCCGATGTCATGCATAACAAATGGAATAGCTTTGCACGGAGGGTTTATTCCTTTTGATGCGACGTTTTTGTCGTTTTCGGACTATTCACGGCCTGCTTTAAGACTAGGAGCGCTGCAAAAAGCACGGGTGATTCATGAATTCACCCACGATTCTTTTCACCTTGGAGAAGATGGTCCAACCCATCAACCGGTTGAACATATTATGTCGTTGCGGCTGATTCCTGATTTAATGGTTATGCGTCCTGCTGATGCTGAAGAGACTCAAGCAATGATGAAAATAGCTGCCACCGCTAAAATTCCAAGTGCCATTTGCCTTTCTCGGCAAAAGCTTCCTATCCTTAAAAAACCTACTACCTATGCAAGAAATATTGCAAAAGGTGCCTATGCTGTAGTTGATTGCGAACATCCCGAGATTATTATTTTGGCGACGGGTAGTGAGGTGGCTTTGGCGGTAGAATGTTTAAAATTGGTAAATTGCAAAAAAGTTCGGATTATTTCTCTAGTTTGTTGGGAGTTATTTGAGAAAGCTGAAAAACATTATCGCGATGAGCTGATTCCTAGCACCATTAAAAAACGCGTGGCTATTGAGGCGGGATCAACCCTTGGATGGCAGAAATGGGTTGGCCTGGATGGCCTTATAATCGGCTTAGATCGTTACGGGGCAAGTGCTCCAGCGGAAAAGCTGGCCGAGGAATATGGGTTTGTGCCAGAGAAAGTTGCAAAAAAAATCAATGATTACGTGTTGTCTTAAAGTCGTGATAGAATTTAGGTTAATGATTAAATTCTATCACACGGGTTTTTAAATATGAGCATCTCTAGAGGTCATGCCCTAGCTCAAGAGAATCAAATATTGTCCACAAACCGCGATCGGTTTGTGAAAGTGGATCCGTCGCAAAAAGTTGTATCCCAACGGAAAAAATCTTTTTTGCACCGATTTAATTTAAACGCGACTTTGATGCGTGTTTTAACTATGGGTTTTTCTGAGCAGAGGATTTATCTACAGCAATTGTTCTTGGCTAATCAAAAAAGAAATCAAGAGACTTCGCTTAAACAACTTTCTGTACTTTCCGAAGCCGAGACAGCGTCCTATCGCCCAGAGTCTCATGGATTTACCAATCGCTATAATCAGCTTCCTTGTGATTTATTGACCCGAAAAAAACGCATTAATTGGATTCTCGAACTGGTTAAAAAAAACGCTGAAATTTTGTTGCTTGGAGATGATGATTTGGTTTCCGTCGAGTTGGCTCGGGAAAACTTCTCCCGCGTGCACGTGGCCGATTGTGATCGAGCACTGCTCGAAACTATTCACCATTTCTCCGAAGGATTTTCCCATCAGCCTACTTTACATGAAGCAGATTTTACACGTCATGATCCCAAAATCCCAGCTTGCTCGTTGGTGCTATTGGATCCGGCAAACCATGTGGATTCGGTACTGGATTTTGGACGCGTTGCCATTAAAAATCAAAGCTCACTGGAGCAAGGATTCTTGATGATTATGATCAATCCAATTCTAATTGGCGATAAAGGCGTAGGGATTTTTCTTAGCGCAATGAAAGCAGCTCACTACGAATTAGTGAAATGCGAACCGGAATTCAATTTCTATCCGGTTAATTTGATACAAAAATTAACCATGAGAATTTTTTGGTATATCCACCTTAAAAAGACAATAAATTTTCCTCTGCAAGACCCGCATTTCTTTACATCAGATTGCTATCTGTTTCAAAAAATTAACAAAAAATAATATAACTATCTAAAATTATTGTTGTTTATTTTTAATTTTTAAAACCCTTAAGAAATTTTCGTTATCTTACGATACTAAGATTATGAGGAAATTTATTCAAAATCAAAGTCGTAGATTGCCTAGACTTTTCACTTCAAGTAGTGGGTTTTCTATTACCCAAGTTATGATCATCATGCTGTTCACAGCCGCGTCTGTAAGTATAACCGGCACAATGATCAGAAATTCCCAAAGATCGAATTTTACAGCGAGGAAATTTGTGCAAGCCGATACGGCACTTCGCGTTGCGCAAACTTATGCAGATTTTTGTTATACTGTCGCAAATTCCGTTAATCAAATGACAGATCCAATAACCATGAACTCGACCCCGGGTTTGCAGAGTTATGGGTATACGATAGGCTATGATTTGCCCTCAAACAAATATACGCTTTCACCGATTCTTGGACCGTCTGATGCAGCTCAGATATTTGGAAATGGGACGGAGGCAAAAGGAAGTGCTGTATGGAGTGGATTTCCCAAGGGCGCAGGAACCATTCTGAATTTTCTCGAGCAAAAAGTTCTAATGCGGTTAGTATATGCCGTGCAGGGCGGCATTTCTGGTTTCAAAATTCAAGTCCGGCAAGCGGCAGATTCAAATGGATTAAATTCGAATAAATTACTATCAAAAGATGCATGGTACGATGTGACATCAGAGTATTTTGGTTCTCAATTGGTTGGTGCGACTTTTTTCACAACTGGAAGTTGCGATAATCGTGGTTTTAATGCGAATTTTGCTGACGCGACAGTTCCTCCTGGTGCAACTCCACCACCTTCAACTTCACCGGGTGCAACTCCACCACCTTCAGCTTCACCGAGTTCAACTCCACCACCTTCAGCTTCACCGAGTTCAACTCCACCACCTTCAGCTTCACCGAGTTCAACTCCACCACCTTCAGCTTCACCGAGTTCAACTCC
>JAYVPO010000134.1:0-21137 GCA_043757325.1 bacterium | reverse complement strand
CCAAATCTATAAAGTCCATGGCCCAGTCGATTGAGATATGCCTTGTAGCTGCCGAAAGATTAAAAGTTCAGTTGCCGCTAGGATTAATTTTGATGATCAAAACTTTAATTACTGTGGAAGGTCTGGCAAAAAATATCGATTCTGAGATTTCGATGATTCATGCAGCCATTCCGGTGCTATTACGTTCGGCAAAACCCACAGCCATGGATTATTTAAAATTATTATGGAAATCTCCTCATCTCTTAAAAAAAATGCTATGACGCAAAAAACTGTACTTTGTTGCTGGTTTCTATTAACCGCTAACATATCTATTGCCGCGGTATGGGGAATCGGTGATGGATATTTATTCGGAGAGCGCACGTCACAATTCGTGCCAGAAAGACCGCAGACATTTCGGTTGCAGCCTCGCATCGAGGCGGCGTCCAACGGACCCAGTTGGTTTTTTACGAATTTAAATTATTTTATATCCTCACGACTGACCGAAAACATCGCCGATTCATGGTTAAGTAAAATTTCTGGAGCCGGTCAGAAAATTTTTTACTCGGGTGCTTCTTATGGCGGCTCAGAAAGTATTCCAGATCAGATTCTAGGAATTTCAGAAGTCCCATGGGACGATAAAAACCACGTTGTGATTTCATTTGGACTAGGAGATTGGTGCTCCCAAGGTGAGATCGCTTTGCGCGAAGTGGATATGGTTTTTGAAAATTACAAGGCTGGTTTAAGTGCTTTAAGGGATCGACTGACTCAATCTGGCAAGAGTTTTGATTATACGATTATTGCGCCATTTTCGATTCAAACATTATACTTCGAAAAGATTTTAAAAGAGAAAAAGCGCGAATTAGGCTCCGAGGGCACGTGTATGAACCCAAGCCTTGTGCAAGGCAAGAAAAATTCTGATTTCGAACTTAAAAAAATGCTTTTTGAAAATCTTATTTCAACTTCTTATATGAGATTTTGCCCGCAGCTTTATGCGCCAGGTGAAGGTCGTGAGAAGTTGGTTTCACAACTTGCAAACCGCAATGCAATATTGAGAAAAAAGCTTTTGGAGTTTGATTACAAGGCGAGCGACGTAAAGATTTTAGATTTGGGTCAATTAATTTTTGATGCCGAAGATTTGTCATCAAACTGTTTAACTTACTCGCGGGCAGGTCATTTAAAAATTGCCGATTTTCTCACGGCAAAACTTCATTTCAAAGTTGACTAAACGCGATCTGCAAACTATGCTCAGAAGCCTGTGGCCACCTTGGCGGAACCGGTAGACGCATGCGATTCAAAATCGCACGGGGGCAACTCCATCCGAGTTCGACTCTCGGAGGTGGCACCACATTTCTAAACATGCGTTAACGCCAATGCTATCGGTCCTTTGAATGTCTTTTTACTTGCCCACCAAGAACTTAGTGTGGCCAACGATATAATCAATACGGAAGTATAAACCCACACTTCCGGCGCTAGCTGTATCTGAAGAGTCACCGGCATCGATAAAATTCCCGCGCGGTATTCGATTCCCAGTTTGCTTATAGCAAGTGCCCCAAGTATTGCCAGTACAAAACCTACAACCGAAGAAATCAGTCCCAGCATAAAACCTTCAACCGCAATCATAAACTGCAGCTGAAATTTGGTAAAACCAAATGACCGCAAAGTGCCAAGCTCGCGAATTCGTTCGTCTACCGACTTAGCCATGGTTGTGCTGACGGACATGATCACAACAATTACAATCACACTCATAAATAAATTGCGAAAAACCTGCAGAAGTTTTTGCACGTTTTTTACAAAAACAGCAAGCTTGTGATCGCGCCACGAGACCGCATCCACAAAAATATTTTTTGTGTTCAAATTCTTTTGTAAATTGGCAATAAACTCTTCAACCGAAAAACCTTCCTTTAATTGAACGGCAAGCATGGAGATACTTTTGGTGTCCATCAATCTTTGTGCTACCAGCAACGAAAGGTGCGTCGCCATTTTATTATACTCTCGAAAACCTCCGTCAATAAACCCTGCGATGTTCACGGTAGCGGTGTTTACCTGACCGCTGGCCGTTGTAGACGACAGAATAAAAGCTTGATTTTCACAATGAAAAGGCCGGTCGGCAATCTCGTAAAAACCCTGAAGGGTCACAAAGTTTTTTTGGGATTCTGGTTGGGTACAACCCAACTTTTTAGCCAAACCCGTTCCAATCAAAAGTGAATCGGGTTTGGCATTTTGCAAAGGAATTCCTGCCACAGTATTCCAAGCCCAGTTGTCGCCGCGAGCCTTGGCTCCTTCTACAACATCGTAACCGTAACCCACAAAAATTCCTGAATGCTCGCCACTTGTCATCATGCCTGTAATACTTAAAAATCGAACTCGATTGCTTACAGCTTTTGACTGAACAAAGTCTTGTTCGATAGCTTTTTGATCGTCTTCGGTCAGTGTGTAATTCCAAAAATCACTTTCGAGATGTTCAGAAGCACCTTTTTTCTGGATGATAACATCTCCTAGCATGCCCCGCCGGGTGTAGCCGTCGATGTTTTTCCAGTTGATTTCTTTGAGAAATCCATCAAACAGAGAAATCGCAAGAAAACCAAAAATCATTGCCAAAAACGTCGCAAGAGAATGTCTCCAATTGCGAAAAATATTTCGTGTTGCAATCTTTAAGAACAGAATAACTAAAATCATTTTAATCTTCATCTTATAAGATTATTCACATTAAAATAAGCATCAGGATGGTTTTCAAGTTTAGGTTTTTGGTAAATTAACTCGGACTTATTTTTAAGTTGCACAGCGTCTTGAATGAACATTTTACTTATAAATGGCAATGTGTCTTTGTCAATTTTTATGGCGTTATCATATTCGAAAGTGGCTGTTTTAAATTTTTCCCCACCTACAGTTAAAAAATCTGCTTTTAGTGCTAATTTTCTTCTTTTAGAAATCCAATAGATAATACTATCGTAAGTTACGCTTTTATTTTTAGCTTTTAATTCAAGCTTCCAAGAGTCTTCTTTATCAACCGACTCGGAGCCAATTACTTTACCCACATAATCCCGGTAATAATTTGTCGATGCAATATCGCCATTAGCGGCGGGTCCATTTAATTTTTGGCGTGGAGAAATGGGTACTGGCTTACGATTTCTTCCAGGTTTAAAAAACCATACCGAGCGGTCGTTAAATAACATCAATTCTCCCGCTTTTTTCTCAGGTTGCAAACTTTCTGCAAGTGCATCATCGCCTTTAACTTTTACCAGATACACTAAAGTTGTTTCCTGGCCGTTTTCGATACTTTTAACCGTCGTATTCCAAGTCATTCCGCCAGTTGCCATAACCGCTCCGCGCGAACGGTCGGAGGATTTGAGAAGGTCTTCAGCAGATGGTGTATCCGAAGCCGCAAACGATGCATGACTTAAAACTAAAAAAACAAAACCTATTATTCGCATTTTTAAAACATCCTTTTTTATCTAGTAGAACTATACAAAAGTAGTGTAATTTTACGCCTTAAACTACGACCGATACTTAAGAATGTGGTTACGGTTGCAAGGACAAGTATCAAAACTGCGCTTAACACCATCAAGCTAACATGCGGAATGATCTTAATTGTCATTTCACCTGAAATTCCTGGTGGGTTAAACGGAATTTTCATGTAATTTACGGCAAAAGCTGTAACGACTCCAAGAACAAGTCCAATCCCGACTGAAGCGAGGCTTAATAGCAAAATTTCTCCCGTAAAGATTTTGTTTATATCACTTGTTTTGTAGCCCAAAGAGCGCATCATGCCGATTTCTTGCCCTCTTTCCACAACCGTAATAGTTACTGAATTTATAATTGAAAAAATAATAATAGTGGTTAGAACACTTGCGATAAAAAAAGCCATCGTACGCAAAAAACTCATGGTTCCCGTATAATGTGGACTGATTTTTTCGTCATTCCAAGCGTAAATCTCGTAATCCATACCAGCTTTGGCAAAGTCGGCTTTTAAATTCTTAAAAACTTCCGACAGACTGTTTAAATCTTTGAGCCATACGCTGTAGTTGGTCACAAGTTTTGTATCCAGCAAAGTTTGCAGATGATCCAGAGACATCAGCACACTGGAATTTTCGGTCTCCACCAGGCCCGTATTAAAAGTCCCGGAAACCTCACCATCCAGGGCATTAAAAAAGCCGTCGATCGTAGCACTGGCCAATTGAATATTCGAATCTTTTGCGATGATTTCTCGAGCGTTGCTTGCAGCACAATCCTTGACCAGAAAAACTTCGCGATAATCCGCAGAAAATAATTTGCTTTTGCCGAGAAGTGACTGCAATCCACTGGCGACAATCACGGCTCGGTCGTTTTCTGCAAATGCCGAAAAAGATTTTCCTGATTTAACGTCCGCTAGGTTTATTGCCCACTTAATCATCTCGGGATGAGTGCGGACTTTTTGATCGACTTCTCGCGGCACCCCCAACGCTGAAAAAGGAAAACTTCTACAACCGTTACCGGCTAGTCCTTGGCCGGACAAAACCCCGCCGTGCATTTCTATCTCCTGGTAGTTTTTTAAAACGGATTGGATGCCCTTTACATCGTCTTCGCTTAGAGCAAATTTTTTGGGAGTTAGGGCTGCGTTTTCAAAGCCAGTTTTTTTAAAAATGACAATATGCCCGGTGTAATTTGCATAAATCGCATACGTGCGCATGTAATTTTCTACGCGAGTGATGTAGCCAATTAAAAGTATCAGTCCGGTAAATCCAACTATAATGGCTACGGCGGTTGCAATATTTTTTTGTGGGTTACGCGTTAAATTCCTTAAGGAAATTTTGAAAAATGAAAACATAAGTTTATTTTTCGATCTCACCATCGCGAAGCCGAACCGTGCGCGAGACTTGTTTCATCAGTCTTTCGTCATGAGTTGAGAACAAAAATGTCACTTGGTGTTTTTTATTCAGCTCAAGCATTAGCTCGATAATTTTTCCCGAGGTTACCGAATCTAGATTTGCAGTGGGTTCATCGGCAAGTACAAGCTTTGGAGCCCCAGCAAGAGCTCGTGCAATCGCTACGCGCTGCCGCTGCCCGCCAGAAAGCTGGTCGGGCAAGTGCCGCTGGAAGGCTGTCAAGCCGACATCATCGATAACTTGGCGAATGCGTTCCGATTTTTGGAATTTCGAAAATTTTGGGTTAATTAAAAGCGGCAATTCAATATTTTCGTACACATCCAAAACGGGAATAAGATTAAACGACTGAAAAATAAAACCGATATTTTTATTGCGAAGTTCACTTTTCTGATTATCGCTAAGATGAACCAAGTCTTGGCCTTCAAGGGAGATCGAACCTGTATCCGGATCATCGATGCAGCCGATAAGATTTAATAGCGTACTTTTTCCAGAGCCCGAAGCGCCGATGACAGCCGTAAACTCGCCAGCCGTAATTTCCAACGTAATATTTTTCAGCGCCGGCACTTTAGTCTGACCTAAAGCATAAACTTTACTCACGTTTTTTAATTCAACAAGACTATTCATACATTAAAAATTCCATTTAAAACCAGCCAACGAGGTGGATGAATAATAATATCCCAACTCGGATCGCAACGAACCGAGATTTACTTGAGAGACGATATTTAAAGTCACAAAATCATTCCATCCGTATTCAAACGAAACGGAATTAAAACTTGAATGATCGGTCAGCGAACGCAGATGTTTGACGTAAAAACTTAGGTCTTTTAATGTCAAAAAATCAAGCCAGCGCCAGCTCAAATAGGCATATTTTTGGCCGACAAAAAGAGATTTATTTTGCAACAAAGCAGCGCGATTGATCGCAGCCCCTACAGGAGCGGTTACCGGAGCAGTGACAGGAGCAGTTACAGGTGAATCCGAGTCGATCCCATCAAAAGCGAGTTCCAACTGATCGCGCGAATAACCCAAACCGTAATAAATAAATTCCAACCGAGCTTCGGAGGCATCGGCAAGATCATATTTCACACCAAATAAAGCATTGGTTACTAATTTAGGGTCATCGATATAATCTTTCTCAAACGCAATGCCAAACGAACGACTGTGCGGATAAAGATTCGAAGAAAAGCGCTCGTGACTCATATCAAAAAATATATGAATGTCATCAAAAACTTCGCTACTTCCGTATTCTCCAATCCAATTATTTGTGCGTTTTTCACTTCCTGAAACCACCCCCAAATAATTTTTGCCAGCTGCCCACGACCATTCCGCTTTGATCAAAGCTGAAGGTTCAAATTTCAGCACAGGTGCTGTCGAGTTAGATTGATTGCTGTCTTGACTAATTTCAGGTATAGGTGCTAATTCTGCGATACCTATCAGTGAAAAATCTTTGCCTAAAGAAAAATTTAAACGGGAAAGATATTTTGAGTCGGTTGTAGAAAACGCAGTCTTTTTTAACACAGAATCTGGAAACATTTTATTGCTCGGGCTAAATGATTCCGATGGACCCCAAGTAAAAAAATGAATTCCGTGTGTAAGACTTAATTGGTCAGTAGCTTGAATCACCCCATAAAACTCACGACTTCTTACAGCCGTTGAAGTCGAATTGGTTTTTTTGTCGGTGGTTTCTGTGGTGCTTACTTCGGCTTTTATTTCCGGTCGGTAAATAAGTGTAAATTTCGGTGCCACGGCCTTCACATCCGGGAGCAAGTAGAAGGTATTTTGATTTTTTGGGATGTGTAACGTTTCATTATTATTGTTAACTGGATGGTCATTGCGAACGCGGGTATCTGTGTAGTAATTCTGCAATTCCACACGGGCTCTCACGTCCCAAGTCGGGATATCGTTCTCTGCCGCATCGCAATATAGAATACTCAGCAAAAATAAAATAATAATCAATTCAGCGGTTTTCCTTTGTTAACAGCTCTTAAGGAGTCGTAAATAAATAAATTAGACATTTGGACGGACGATTTGCACTTATATTTTTCATCCTTTTTGATAAAAAAATCCTCATTTGTCATGAACAAACTCCGGTATTTTTTATCGAAAAGGATGGAAACTCTATGCACAACTTGTCTCGCCAAATGTCTAATTTATTCATTTACGACTCCTAACCATTGTAGTGATGATTGAAAATTTTTGTTATCATAAATTTAAAGGGTTGTACCATGAAAAAAATTGTCATTTTTTCGTTTTTACTATGCGGATGTAAAAATCTAAGTATTTTTGGCTCTTTTTCGAAGTTTGAGGCCTACTGTTTTGAAAAAAGCGGCAGTGCTTTCTTCTCAAATCCGGTCTCAAGGCAGACCCGTGAAATTCATCTGGAAGGTGCAGGTTTAAGTCGCCAGGACGTGATTCTGTCTGGAGTGGTGAAAAATCTAAATCCTGAAAAGACATTTTTTTCCTTGGTGGACCCCGACGGTGAGATTTTGGTTGATCTGACTCAGTATTACGATATGACGAAGGATATTGGAGTGAAAACCGGCGAAAAAGTTCGGGTTTTAGGTGCGGTGAAAAACGGAGGAAATCGCCTTCCTTTTATTTCCGCGCGAGCATTGACAAAAGTAAAGGGTTGAAGAAAATTGAAGTTATTTTTTTATATTTTGAAAGATTATTTTAAATATGTTTTTGGGGTGATTTTTCTGTGCACTTTTCTTTTTATCTTATTTGATTTCATCCATAAAACCACAAAATACTTTAGCGAGTACAATCCGCCATTACATCTCATTGTAAAAATGTATTTACTTATGTTGCCGGCCAACATCACCCAGGCGGTACCGATAGCCTCTTTGCTTGGCTCGGTTGTGACAATGGTATTACTAAGTCGCACCAATGAGATTACCGCTATGCGTGCAGTGGGAATGAGTCCTTTGCAGCTAGCGGCTCCGCTTGCGGCGGGTGGTTTTATTTTAAGTTTGACAACTTTTCTTATGGGAGAATTTATTTTGCCACAGGCGGCCCAGACTCTTCATATTGTAAAGGATGTGCAAATTGAAAAAGAGAACATATCCGATATCGCGCATGGGATTGAGTGGGCACGCAAAGATAATATGCTGGTAAATTTTCGGGAATTCGATATCGAAACATCAAAGATTTTTGATGTGAAGATTATCGAAGTAAAGCCAAATTTTAAACCGGTAAAATTGACTGAAGTTGCCCAGGCGGTTTATCTGCCAGGCACCGGCGACTGGGAATTAAAAGCTCCGCGAATTACGTTATTTAATTCAAACTCAACGATCGATCATATGGAATTTCCGGAGACCACGTTGGTCAAACTTCCATTCGACCCAAGTCGAATTAAAAGAGATCGTAGGGAAACCAACGAACTTAGTGCAAAAGAGTTACAAGACAACATAAAACGCGGCGAAAAAACGGGCATGAACACGGCAGCTTATAAAGTGGATTTTCATTTGAAGTATTCTTATCCACTGGCAGCTTTTGTAGTCAGTATGATCGGTCTCCAGTTTGGTTTTCGTTCGGAACGCAAGACTGAAACAGCGCGCGGCATTGTTATTGCGTTCATCATTGGTATGTCTTATTGGTTTGTTTTAAATGCCCTGCGGGCTGTTGGAAGACGGGGCGATGTGCATCCGCTGATTGTTGCTTGGGTGCCGAATATATTTATGTTGATTGTTGTTTATTTTATGAGTTTGCGTCCACGCCGAGCTTGAATGCTGTTTAGACGTTTTTCATTTAGCTCGAACAAGATTCCCACTTCGCATAACATACGACGCAGGAATGCTTTTGATTTTTAATTTTTCGGCTATTCCATCGTCGGTAAAACATAATGACTTCAGTCCTAATTTTTCAAAGACTTTCTCAGCGTTTTTTTGTTCGTCGAATGTTGTTATAAAAATTCGATTGGGTTTGTCTAGCATGTGCGCCTTGCAGTCACTGCACCAGGTCGCAAAAAACAGGGCTTCGGATGCGGGATTTTTTTGCATCAAAGATACTAAATCTTGAAAATTAATTTTCGGACAAGACGGTTCTTCGAATTTCGAACCAAACGCGGCTACAAAAAATCCGAGGAAAAAACTTACCATGACTTAAAATACCCTAGACTTAAAGTTATTGAATCAGTGGAGTTTCTATACACCAAATAGTTGCGCAAAAAACCTCCTTGTTTGGATGCACTAAGTCTAACCGTAGAACTTTCATCTAAGAAAAAATCTAGAGTTGTAAAACTACTATAATTGTTTTTTTCAGAGCTCGAAACTTCTTCTCCATCAAGCTTAACTTTATCATTCCAAAGCCTATTAATGCCAAGACTATACTTTCCAAAATTAGAAAAACTTTGCCCGATTGTGGCTGTCAACCGATGTTCCAACCCGGGCTGTAGAATTATTTCAGAATCTGTTTTAGGAAAACTATACCCGCGAACGTACGCTGTACCAAACTGCACGGCAGTTAAACCCCACCAGATGTCGACGCCAGTTTTAAATTGCGAATAGCCACTGCCAAAAATATCGAGCAGGTTGTCATCTCTACTTTCAGTAATACTTCGAGACATACTGCGATTAAAAGCTCCTAATATTTGTATTTGAGGCAAGTATTCTTGGGTAAAGTCCTGCTGAAACAAGGTGTAGCGTGCACTTAAAACCGGATCTCCAAAGCCTTGAACTGACTCACCTTGAAATTGATTGCGAACAAAAGGAATAAAAATCGTAGTAAATAAATTTCCAGTCCAGCGTTTTCCGAAAGAAACTTGAGCTTGGTATTTTGTGTCTGGGCCGATCTGTTCACCATACTCGCCATCTATTTTCACCAGCCGAAAACCTGATGTCTTAAGAAGTGCTGAGTAAATTTTCCAATTTTCGTTTGGATATAAAATTAGCGGATCGTCGCCGCCACTTC
This sequence comes from bacterium, assembly GCA_043757325.1. GTDB lineage: Bacteria > Bdellovibrionota_B > Oligoflexia > Oligoflexales > RGVZ01 > JAYVPO01. The sequence goes on along the minus strand of JAYVPO010000134.1, from coordinate 11,388 downwards.
CACAAGAAGCGCAGCTATAAGATTTCGGCGTAAACAATACGAAATAGAAAAAAAAACTAAGGAACTTCAGTTTCAAAATTTATGCTATCCACTTGACCATCGATCAAGGCCTCAACTTGTAAAGTCCACTTCCCGGACATTGTGAACTTTATTTTTTTAACATAAACCACATGCGGATTTGCATCGGTGCTAAAAAAAGCCGGATCGCAATCCTTTCCACAGCCATGGTTCATTTCCACCATCCATGGTTTAAGGCTTAATTTTTCCAAAGTGCCCGGCTTTTTAAAATCCAAAGTCGCAAAAATAATTTTTACTTCATTATTGCTGGAAACGGACTGAGGTTTAAGCCATTCAATTTTTGCTGTGAATTTCTTATTAACTGACATTACGGCTTCGGCCGGCAGAAATAAATTCGCAGCAGGGGGAAGTTTTTTAGGATCTTGTGGTGTTGAAGGTTGTGGCTGAGAAGGCGAGTTTGGCTTTTTTTCTTCCGGTGTGCTTTTTTTCTTTGGCAAATCATCACCACAAGAGGTTAAAAAAGCAAAACACAAGAGCGACATACTCAAAAATTTTAACATGTGAAACCTTTCTAGATACTAGAATCGAAGGCCCAGGCCGCCAACTATGGCAAAAAAGTTATCAAACCCCTGGGGTGTTCCCAGCAGAGTAAAGTTTTTTACTTCAGCTTTCAATGAAAATCGGTTGGCAAAATGAAATTTCTGGCCTACGGCAAGGTTTAGAACCACATTTGTCTGGTTTTCGGGGGTTGGGCGACCGGCATCTCCGTAAGAATTGCTTTCGGAAGCATCAGCTCCACTATCTGTGGCCTGACTTCCTCGGGTTGCTTTACCATTCTTAAGTGTTGTCGCCATGGGGTAATAGTTGGAAAAAGCGAGTCCGCCCCCAAAATTTACAAACAAGTCAAAGTAGTTTGTAAAAGTCAAAAACGACAATTGCTTGCCGTACACAGGATTCCAAGTTGCATTGGCGGTTAAAACATATTGCAACTCGCGTATAGGTACATAAGCCGGTCCGTAATTTGCGTTTCTTTTGCCTTTGGAGTTTTTTGATTTACTTTCCACCGCACTTTGAGCATCAGGATTTTGCGACGAGCATTCGGCGCCGGTGACGCTGTAGGTGAAATTATTTATAAATGTTTCTAAGCACGTTCTTTCATCTTTATTTTGATTGATGGCGTACATGAAATCAAAATTAATTCCCCAAGCTTCAGAGAAAAAATAACTGACGCCGCCTCCGGTTACAATGGTTGAAAGATAACTTTGATTCATAATGTAACCAAAATTTGGCAGATTCAATTCAATTTTTTTCTCTTTAGGATAAAGCTTGTTGCGCACCACTTCGTCACCTTCGGTTGATTTCCGATAGGAACCCGATGTCTGGGCGAAAGCCGAATAAGGAAATAAAATAAGACAAACTAATCCCACAAAAATTTTCACAGTAACCTCTATTCCTTGATGTTACGCAACAAATATTTACTGGATGTTCTGCGTCAACTTAACAAACTCAGATTCGATATCTGTTGTCCGTTTTTTGGTTGCCTCTTTTAGTTCCTGAAGTTTCGCACCGTTCGTTCCAATAGCTGAAAGCTCACAAACAGAAACATAAAATTTTATTTTCGGCTCCGTTCCCGAAGGCCGTATACTCACAGAACTTCCATCTTCAAGTTTAAATTGTAGCACGTCTGACTTAGGTAAAGTTAATGATTCTAGTGCCTTGAAATGATTTTCTTGAAGCTGGTATTTTTGGGACAATTCATAATCCAAGATATTTTTTACTTTAATTCCAGCAATTTGCACGGGGGGATTCAACCGTGTTTGGTTCATAATGCGCTTAATTTTTTCGGCGCCATCTTTTCCGGGCAAGGTTACGGTTAGTAGTGTTTCCCAGTAAATTCCGTGGCGTGAAAAGATCTCATCAAGAACATCGCTAAGAGTTTGATTTTTTTGTTTAAAATAAAAAACCATTTCGGAAGCGATTGCACATGATGCAACACCATCTTTATCGCGGACAAAACTATCGGCTAAAAATCCATAACTTTCCTCGCCGCCACAAATATATTTATACTCTCCAGATTGTTCCCATTTTGCAATCAGGGCACAAATCCATTTAAAGCCTGTCAAAGTCTCAAAGCACGAGGTCTGATAATACTTAGCAATCTCGCGCTGCAAATCTGTGGTAACAATCGTTTTAATAATCGCCGCATTCTTTGGAAGTTGTTGGTATTCTTTTTTTCGGCGTAAAAAATACTCGATTAATAAGCACCCAATCTGGTTGCCATTAAAAAACTTAAAGCGCCCTTCTTCTTGAACCACAAAACCGATTCGATCGGCATCTGGATCTGTTGCCAAAAGTAAGTCCGCATGGATTTTTTCGCCTAGTGCAACGGCCATAGACATCGCATCTTTTTCTTCGGGATTAGGTGATTTTACGGTTGGAAAATCTCCATCTGGTTTTTCTTGTTCTGGAACCACGGTGATATTTTTGAAACCAAAAATTTCCAATGCTTTGGTAACGGGGAAAAGCCCAGATCCATGCAAAGGGGTGTAAACGATTTTAAATTTATCTTTGGCCTCCGAAGCTTTTTCAGAATCAAAACTCAAGGATTTAATTCTTGCAAAATAGGCGGAATCTAATTCTTCGGATACGATTAGAATTTTCTTTTGGGCAACACCGTCAGCGAATTTTATCAATGGAATTTTTGAGTAATCAGAAATCTTTTCGTATTCAGCGATAATATTTTTATCGTGAGGAGATACCACCTGAGCGCCGTCGGACCAGTAAACTTTATACCCATTATACTGTGGCGGATTATGACTTGCCGTGACACAAACGCCGGCAGCACACTTATAAAATCGAGTCATAAAACTCAGCATCGGAACCGGTCGAAGATCTTTAGTGATATAAACAGTAAACCCAAGGGCTGCAAAAACTTCGGCGCTGGCTTCCGCAAATTCACGGGAGAAATTCCTTGAGTCGTGAGTTATTGCTATAGCTGTAGTCTGCATTTTTTTGACGTAGGTTCCCAGAGCCATGCTGGCGCGGCGAATATTATAAATATTGATGCGATTGGTTCCTGCGCCTATGATTCCGCGCAGGCCGCCCGTACCGAATTCTAAATCGCGATAAAACCTGTCTTCAATTTCTTTGCCATTTTCTGAGTTGAGAAGGGTCAGAACTTCGGTGCGGGTTTTCAGGTCAAAACCGGACGACTCGCTCCAATATTGCGCTTTCTCAATTATTTTTTGATCTATTCCCAAATTATATTTCACAGCTAAAGGTTCCTTACAATTTTCTTTTATTTAAATACCGTTTTCAGTTATAAATGATAATGAACCAGAAAACCTTAAAAATAGATTGTGAAAAAATATGGATGAACTGCGGATGCAAAATGCCGATAAGTCAACCGATGGACCTGCACAGTCCGCTGTGTGGCCTGACGAATGGTACGTATGCGAAAAAGGCAAGATTCTAGGCCCGTACACTGCTGATCAAGCCATGTCAAAAAAAGAAACTTGCGACGACGGCAGCGACCGTTTGGTAAGTCGCAAAGGTTTTACCCAGTGGTATCCGCTGGCTGATTTTTCGAATTTATATTTCTTATCGCAAAAAAATTTACAGCGCATCGAAGTTCGCAAAAAATCCGTAGGTCCAGAACAAGCAACGCAGCAGCCTAGAGAAGTTCTTCAGCCGCGTGCGCCAGAAATTATGCCACAGGTTTTTACGCCGCCTCACACAAGTTTTACGCCGGATTCTCCTGAACAGGAATATCTCATTTCCAGATTAAAACTTCGCCTTGGATACATTAGAAGTCCGTTCTTTAATCCGCTTATGGCAGCGTTTTTTTCGCTTTTTCTAAGTCTTATCCCATGGTATTTAAAAGCCGATCGCGAAATAAATTTTCACACGAACGAGAAAAAGCGCTCAACTCTTTGGTATCTAAGCTGGTTGGTTATTTTTCCACTTTTATCTGTTATTCCATTGGCTGCATTAAGTCTCAAAATGCGCAAAATGGAGCGCCAAAATCAATTTTTAAATACTTCAAAAGCGGCTGTGATGTTTTTTTCGATTTGTCCGCCAATTGCTGCCATGTATCTGCAAATTTCTTTGAATCAGCATTGGCGTGCGCACGCAGGTTTTGAATTTAAAAGGCGCTCGACAACACAACGTTAAAATCTAGTAATGATAAACGCCGCGTTTACTTTTGCGGCCGTAAAAACCTGCCTCCACGTATTTTACAAGCAATGGCGATGGTCGGTATTTTGGTTCGCCAAATCCTTCATGCAGTACACGCATAATCGCCAAACACGTATCTAAACCAATAAAATCTGCTAACTGCAGTGGCCCCATTACTTGGTTTGTGCCAAGCTTCATCCCCTTATCAATATCTTCGGCGGTCGCAATATTTTGCATTAGCGCATCGAACGCTTCGTTAATCATTGGCATTAAAATTCTATTGACTACAAATCCGGGATAATCCTGACTAACGGTCACTTCTTTGCCGAGAAAACTCGCAAGGTTTTTGATTTGGGTTAAAGTTTGTTCAGAAGTAGCCATCCCAGAAATGATTTCTATAAGCTTCATAATAGGCACAGGATTCATAAAGTGCATTCCAACAAATAACTCCGGCCGCGAGGTGGCGGCGGCTAATTTTGTGATGGGAATTGACGATGTGTTCGATGCAAAAACACAGGATTTCTGTGTAATAGTATCCAGCGACTTAAATAGTTCTTTTTTTATCAACTCGTTTTCGACGATAGCTTCAATAATTAAATCACAAGACGCTAAAACTTCTAATTCCGAACTAAATTGAATTCCTCCCGTCAAATTTTTCTGCTCGGAGGAAAGCATGTTTTTTTGAAATAATTTATCAGCTGAAAAAGCGATATTTTTTTTAGCGGCTTCAATCTGAGACGTTTCACGGTCCATAAGAATAACTTTTAGGCCAGCGGTTGCCAGAACTTGAGCGATTCCCGCTCCCATCTGGCCGCCACCCACCACGCCAACAGTTTTAAAATTTAAAGTTTGCATTTGCATTTACATTTGATCCTTTTTTCTTTGCTGTTTTTCAAAAAAATATTACCCGAAAAAAAATTTAAACTCCATATCATTAACTTTCTCAAGGTTCTATAATTGATTGTGGAGGATTTTTATTTTGGAATTTCCGATTAAAAAGCAAATGCGAAGTGCTCGGCGGCTTGCAACCATTGTGAATGTTTTCGCCAGGTATGGTTACTGGAGTTTTATAAAAAAAGCTCGTATCAATAGCGATTTAACCGATGAAGAGCATGCTGTGGCAGATGCCTTATCCACCTCTGATTCAAGCGATCAAGTTTTTCATTTAACACCCGCCGTGCGTCTACGTATGGCTTTTGAAGAACTTGGGCCAGCTTTTGTAAAGCTCGGACAAATTTTGGCAGTGCGAGAAGATTTATTGCCCATAGATATTACCAGCGAATTGCAAAAACTTCACAGTCACGTAGAATCCGTGCCCTATGCACTCATAGAAGAGCGCTTAGTCTCAGAACTCGGCCCCGAGAAATTGAAACAATTCTCAGAAATTTCCAAAGTTTCACTGGCCGCAGGCTCCATGGCGCAAGTTCACCGCGCGAAATTAGTTTCTGGCGAAGAAGTTGTGATTAAAATCCAGCGGCCACAAATTTCTGAGCAAATCGCAACGGACTTGTCGTTGATCGAAAGTTTTGCACGGCTCGCAGAAAAATATTTCCCGGAATTTCGTTTTTTTCGGCCCGCGGCCATGACCCAAGCTCTAGCACAAGCCATTTTAGCGGAGCTTGATTTTGTGCGTGAGGCAGGAGCTACCACAAAAGTTGCCAAGAACTTTGCGGCCGATCCTGAAATTGTTATTCCAAAAGTCTACTGGGATTTAACCACCGAGAAAGTTTTGACTTTATCTTACCTTGACGGAATCCCGTCACTCGATCGCGAGCGGATGATACAGATGGGCCTAGACCCGGCCTCACTTGTTGAAACAGGAATGAAGATGTTTTTGAAAATGGTTTTTAGAGATGGCCTTTTTCACGGCGACCTGCATCCTGGGAACTTGATGGCGCTGACAGATGGTAAAGTCGCGGTGATTGACTTTGGTCTTACGGTAAAAATTAGCAAGTGGACTAGAGAAAATCTTGCGGCTCTACTTTTGGCGATGGTGCAGGAAGATTACGAACGAATGGTGCATCATTTTTTGGAAATTGCCGAGCCTGCATCTAACTTAAATCCCGTGCAACTGCAAAATGAAATTGCAAATCGACTGTCTCCAATAATGGGCTTACGTTTAAAGCATATTAATAATTCAAAAATACTTTGGGATGTTGCGAAAATTGCCGCTAAGTACGAAACCCCTTTGCCGCAGGATCTGATTGTTTTTATCAAAACACTGGCCGCGTTCGAAGGTTTAGGAAATAAGCTGCACCCCGACTTTGATCCATTAAAATTATGCGAAGAATTTTCCAAAGACATTGTTCACGATCTTTATTCTACTAAAAACATACAAATGCAAATTACCCATATTACGCGAGATTTTGCTAATTTAGCGCGGCATGCACCGATTTTACTTCGAAAGTTATTGCTCACTGCAAACGAGGGGCAGTTGAAGATTCAAGTGGCCAGCGAGGATGTTTTAAAAAACGCCAAGGCCGTGGATCGATCTTCAAGTCGGATATCAATTAGTATTATTATTGCGGCATTACTGCTGGGATCTTCAGTTCTAACAGCTTTTAAATCTGCAGGAGAGCATCCCTTTCAATCAATTATTGGGAGCGTGGGATTTTCACTGGCAGGAGTCTTGGGATTATATGTGATTTTTTCCATACTCCGCGGCGGAAAACTCTAGATTTGTTGATTTACAAAATGTAGCGAAGCCGCCACATGCGCATCTAAAAATCTCATTCTAAGTTTTCCTTTCATTCATCCAGTCAATATGAACAAAATTAAGCGAATCCTCGTTACCGAGTTTTTGCTTTTTAAGCCGGCTCGATTTACTAAATTTTTTCTCTACGGCTACAATTCTTAACAACGAACCATTTCTTACGATTTCGGCTGGTTTACCAGTTCGAATAATATCGTCTAGTATCCGGTAAATATTTTGTCTAAATTTTGAAACTGTTAATTCCATAAAACACATCCTTCGGACATACTTAATAAGTACGTACGTAATAGCAATCTAAATTTCTGCACGGTTAAAAATAAAACTATTGAAACATGGCATAGAATTCCGAAGCCACCACGTTCTGTTTAGCATCTACAGTTTCAAAGTAAAGCTTCCCGTAAACACTGCCCCGATAGAGGCCGTTGTTATTTAAAGTTGTGGTAAATACAGCCTTTTTCTCGTCTGCAGATTGGAGATTAACACTCAAAAAACTAGGATCTGGGGTGATCTTCTCGCCATTGACAAAAACTTCGTATTTTGAAAATTTCATTTTTAAATCTGTTAGAAAAGTTAATGGCCGAGAGGAATGACCTTTGCTCGAAACAGCCCCAAATTCCGAATAGGCTTGCGCAACGGTCACGGGCCCCACAACGTTTGCACGCACCGGAATTTTTAGAAATGGTAAATTTTTAGAATTATTTTTTAATTTTATAACCTCGCGAAAAAAACCAATAGGTGCAGATGGCTTTAAAGTGGCATTCAGCCACAATTGATCATTCTCTAATGATGTGGTCAGGATTAAATGCGGATTATCAGAAACGATTCTTTCGAGCTGAAATTTAAAATTTTTGCGAGTTAAAATGCGGACTTTTTTCAGCACCTCGTGCCCTGCACTGACATCTTCAAAATCAAGCAGTGGTGGATCTACGGAAAATTCAGAAACCACTGTTCCGCTAAGGCTCAACGTGCGGTCAGGGAGTTGCTTTTCATTCGTTACTACAGTTAGTACTTTTGCAAAACTTCCGTCAAAATCTGACGAATCAAAGGTAACCTCTATCATTCCGTTTTCATTTGGTGCATAGCGTTTTGATGTATCGATATTTACAGCTGTGCAGCCACAAGGCGAAATAACCCCTTGGATCATAAGGTCGTTTGCGCCGGAATTTACGAACGGAAAACTCACAACTTTTTTCTCGCCCCGAATTAAAATTCCTAAATCTTGAAAGTGCGTGTCAAAAGCTAAATGCGATGCCGCAAGTCTAACATTTCTTTTGTGCGTAGATTTTTGCGCGTAGGAAATTCCACAAGAAAATTCATAGCCAAAAAACACAAAAATAAAACCAATAAGGAGTCGTTTGTTTATCATTAATTTAATGATAAAGTGAGTCGAGCTACCTTGCAAGGTTTTGACTTAAAAAAAAGGAATCCACTGTGCTTAAATTTTACAGTCACCCGATTTCACCGTGGGCTAAACGTGTGCAATTTTTAATGGAAGAAATGGTTTTACCATTTGAAACCATAAGTATTAAATTGCAAGAAAAACAGCATTTGCAGCCGAGTTATTCGGAAATTAATCCCGCATCAAGAGTTCCTGCTTTAGAGGACGGAGATTTTAAATTAGCAGAATCTGGTGCTATTATGCGTTACTTAGTTGCCAAATACGCGCGCACGGATTTTTATCCCGTGAATTTAAAAGACCGAGCAAAAGTCGACGAAATGTTTGAATTTACAACGTTTCATATTTGCAAGCCGATTTTAGAATTAGCTTGGCACCGAACCTTGGTTAAAAAATACAATCAAGTTGGTGAGCAAAATATAATCGATAATGCGGAAAAGAAATTAAAACGGGATTTCTTGTTGCTTGAAAATAATTTAATCGGCAGGAATTTTCTTGTGAATCACGAATGCACATTGGCAGATATTAACACCGTCCCGTTTGTAGCATTGCACGAGTATGCCCACTGGCCCATAAATAACTATCCGCGGGTTAAGAATTGGTACGATAAAATGACTGCTCGGCCGGCTTGGCTTCGCTGCCAATGACCGAAAATAAGTCGCAAATCGTCGACGTTATTTTATTCGGTGGAACCAGCGAAGAACGCCTTGTTTCGGTTGCAACCGGCCACAACTTGGCAAAATTTTTACCAAATGCATTATGTTATTTTTGGAACGTAAACGACACGATTGTTGAAGTTGAACGAAGGGAACTGCTGGATTTTAAGCAACTATTTCTCGAGCCTTTTAATCCTTCAAATGTAAAAAAGCGTATGAGCTTGGATGGTTTTTGTAAACTCGCGCGCGAAAATAATTTCTTTGTCTTTTTAGCACTGCATGGAGGCCGGGGTGAAAACGGATGGATTCAGGAAAAATTTGAATTGTCAAATATAGCTTTTTCCGGATCAGGAAGTACCGCCAGTGCCTTGTGTATGGACAAAGGGCGGGCTAAAAATTTATTGCGCAACCAAAGCTCCATAAATGTTCCAGAAGATATTTTATTTCATTCAAAAGATTTAGATTTAAAAAACGTTCGGGAATTTTTCAAAAAAATCGGAAAGATTGTTTTAAAACCGCTTTCCGAAGGTTCCAGTCGCGGGCTTTTCATCATTAAATCATCTGCAGAGCTCGAGACCGCATTAACTGAAATTTCAAAATCTGATTCGGAGATGATTGCAGAGGAGTTTGTCGAAGGACGGGAATTAACCGTCGGTGTTATTTCAAGAGGCAATTTATATCAGGCTCTAACACCTTCTGAAGTGATATTAGAAAAAGGCGCGACCTTTGACTACGAGGGTAAGTATTTAGGTCGCGGCAGTCGAGAAGTTACTCCGGCTGAAATTACTTCCGAGCAGAAGAAAAAAGCCCAAGACGTTGCACTTTTAGCACACAAAATTTTTGCTTGTCGCGGCTGTTCACGCACAGAAATTATTTTTAATGAGAAAGGTTTTTACTTCTTAGAAACCAACACCCTGCCTGGATTAACTCACGCTTCTTTTATACCGCAGCAGCTGGCAGTGGACGGAATTTCTATACCCGAATTTTTAAGAATCTTACGAGAGTGACCAGTCCACAGGCTCGATATTTTTCGCCATTAGATATTCATTAGCTTTTGAAAAAGGTTTGCTCCCAAAAAAGCCGCGGTAAGATGAAAGCGGCGAAGGATGTGCTGATTCGATAACAAAATGCTTTTTGCGATCCACAAATTTGGCTTTTTTTTGTGCGTAAGAACCCCAGAGGATAAATACCAAATTTTCTTTTTGATGATTTAAAACCGAAATAATTTTATCCGTAAAAGATTCCCAACCTTTATTTTGGTGACTGTTAGCTTTGCCCGATTCAACAGTTAAAACACTATTTAACAGTAAAATTCCACGTTCAGCCCACGGAACCAGGTAACCACTTTTAGATGGTGCAATATTTAGGTCGTCTTGAAGCTCTTTAAAAATATTTACAAGCGATGGCGGCGGCGGAACTTCCGGTCGCACTGAAAACGCTAGTCCATGTGCTTGATGCATTCCATGATAGGGATCTTGCCCTAAAATTACAATTTTTACACTATGAAACGGTGTTTCGTTGAGCGAGAAAAAATATTCCGAGCCTTTTGGAAAAATTATTTTTCCGCAATTTAGTTCTTGAATTAAAAATTCTTTGAGTGTCAGCATATAATTTTTTTGAAATTCTTCTTCTAAAAACTGAAGCCAAGAAGAATCTAATTTCACTGTTGGTATAGGAGTATTTTGTATATTTTTATCACTCATTAAAAATGATGGTAATTGAATTATGAGAAAATTTCAATCAGCAGAATTACTTTACTGGCCGATCAATTGTTTAAAAATTGAATATTGCGAATTATTTTTCATCGAGTAGGGTGAAGGAAATTATTTGGGTTGTCCAAATAAAAAGGTTGTTTTTTAGGAGTATTTTTGATGAAAATTTTATTTGCAGGAGCCTGTTTGTTAGCAAGTCTAACAAGTTTTGCTCAAATAACAGTTGAGCTACTACGCTCGGATGGAAAACTTTATTATCAGGCGCAAGATGAAGTTTATTATCCTGTCGAGTCGACAAAAATTGTTGATGTAGCTACGAAATGTAAAGGTGTCGACGGTGTTGTATTTACAGCACCAGCTGGCTCAATGGTCGTTAAGACAACGAAATTCGGCGAATTTTTGGGTTACAAAGATATTCGTGAAGCTGGACAAGCAGTAGAAGTCGTGCAGCAGCCAGCAGTCAATTTTCAGCAACAGCAGTTTGTTCCGAGTCAAGTTAATCAGGGACAAGTTATTCAAGGTCAGCAATTTGGAAATGGAGCCGAAGGACAACTTTTGTCTCTTGTCAATCAGGAGCGAACTCGCCGCGGTTTAAATCCATTGGCTATGTCCTCTGATTTACAGGCTGGATCAGCGCGTCATTCAAGCCGCATGGCTACTGGGCAGTATAAGCATGATCCTAATGGCGGAAATGAGAATATTGCGCATGGGCAACGA
>JAYVPO010000133.1:0-5689 GCA_043757325.1 bacterium | reverse complement strand
GATTTTTTTTAAAAACTATTTGTAATTATCATTACTGAGAAACATATGTAGTCCGCGCGAGGAAGGAATTAGTTGGAGTCCAGCGCAACTCGCCGCGGACGAATCGTTTCTCAGTAATGGTAATTACAAATAGTTTTTAAAAAAAATCCTAAATATAAAAAGCCCATTGTATTTTTGAAGTTTAATTTTTTCGAATGAAAGATTCTCGTATCTAAAAATAATCCGCGGCGTCGTAGGAATTTTGAAAATCGAGATCCACTACCAAGTCGGCTTGAATCTTTGCACGACAACTTAGCCGAACTAACCCGTCGGTTTGTAATTTTATTTTGTTCAGCAAAGCTTTCTCATCCTCTTGCATCGGTAAACATGAGGTCTTATCCGAAATTTTAACCGCGCAGGTGCCACACTTACAAGCCGCACAACCAAAACGAATATCCACTTTGGATTTTTTTGCAACCACAAGAATTTTGGTTCCAACATCGGCCGCAAAGGTGATTTTTTCAGGATAGAAAGTTACTGTTGGCATTTTTGTAATCCTATACCGAAATTTGAAAATCCCGCAGTGCCTGATTTAAAGAAACTTTTAAATCGGTAGAAGGTTTTCTTTCGCCAATGATATAAACACATGCTATTTGCACAGAATGCCCATTAATGGTTTTTGATTGAACGCCTGGAACAACGACGCATCGTTCGGGAATAAAACCTTTGGTAATTTTTACGTCCGAACCGCGCAAATCTATGATCGGAGTTGAGGAAGTTATGGTTGAATTTGCCGCAAGCACAGCCTGTTCGCCGATTCTAACTCCTTCGACTACAATTGAGCGCGATCCCAGAAAAGCCCCGTCTTCAATAATCACCGGTGTTGCCGAAACGGGTTCCAAGACGCCCCCAATTCCAACCCCGCCAGAAAGGTGAACATTGGCTCCAACTTGCGCACAAGATCCGACTGTTGCCCATGTGTCCACCATCGTACCCCTGCCGACGTATGCGCCGATGTTTACATAACTCGGCATCAAAACAACCTGAGGTTCGAAAAAACTTCCGTAGCGCGCAGTAGCTGGTGGAACCACTCGAACTTGAAGAGCTTTAAAGTTTTTTTTCAGCGGAATTTTATCTACATATTGGAATGGTCCGTGGTTTATTTCCACCATAGGTTGCAATTTGAAATAAAGCAAAATAGCTTCTTTGATCCATGAATGCGTGACCCATTCACCGTTTATTTTTTCTGCGACGCGAATTTGTCCTTCGTCTAGTTGAGCGATTATTTCAGCGACATTATTCTCGTCAACCTGCATCGATGTATCCTTTTAAAATACTTAAAGCTTGCTGGGTGTCTGCTTCGCCGGGCACCAAAGCCATCCTAAAATAACCTTTGATCCCTTCGCTCAACCACTGAGAAGGACTGGTGATCACTCCAAGTTCTGCGAGTTTGAGCACAAACTTTATATCATCGTCTCCGAACTTCGCCGGAATTTTACACCACAGATAGAAAGTCGCTCTTGGAGTATGGTCGATCAATCCAAGATTTTGCAAAAAACTTCCGGTCGATTTCATCCGCGCCGCAAAGATTTCTCGTCGTTCGGTGACATGTCGATCATCGTTCCAGGCGACAGTTGCCGCGCGGCTCACAAACTCCGGAGATCCGACGCCAAAATTTGCTCGTGCCTTTAAAAAAGGCTGAATTATTCGCGTGTCACCAGCTATTAATCCCGAGCGATAGCCGGTCATTCCAGATCTTTTCGACAAGCTCATAAAGGTAAGGACGCGGTCCGAGCTTATTTGCAGGGGTGTTGCGGGTTTAAGATTTTCTTCTAAATCATAAATCGGATCATAAAGATCCACATAACAATCGTCAGAAAGCAAAATTGTATCGGTTGCATGGCACCAATTAATAAGCTCTTCCCAGTAATCTTTTGTGGCTTCATAACCCGTAGGATTATGCGGGTAATTCACCCAAATGGCGTAGGCTGACGTTTGCAATTCTTTCGGCAAAAGCCAAGGTTTTATAAGAAATGAATTCTTTTCTTCCAAACGTATTGGACAGGGATTGGCGCCAGCGAAAATTGCCGAAGATCTATAAACTGGGTATCCTGGGTCTGGATAAAATAAATTTTTTCGCCCTAATCTTCCGGATAAACACAGGGAAATATGAAAAATAGCTTCCTTACTTCCTGCCGATGGAATGACGTCCCATTGAGAATTTTCTTTTATGTCAAACCGCCGGCTTAAATAACCAAGCTGGGATTTTTTTAGATCTGCCGTGCCTTTTACACTTGGATACTGACTTATTTCTTTTACTGACTGCAAAAGACACGTGCGAATTGGCTCCCAGGTTTTTAAGGTCGGATCACCTGTTCCAAAATCAAAAACCGGAACCCCTTTTTTTTCAAGACCTTGACGAATACGAGTTAATTCTTCCATCGGGTACGGCGCTAAATTTTCATTCCAAGAATTTACAAATTGAGTCACAAACTTTGCCACCTAAAATTATTGCGGTTCGAAAATACCTAACCATTCTAATTTATCAGTATAAGGAAACATATCAAAGGCTTCCAACTGTTTTAAAATAATTCCCTTCGCTCGAAAATCTTCTACGTCGCGAGCAAAAGTCTCGATTGAACAAGACAGGTAAATAAACTTGGATTTTTTAGTTTTACAAACGTGAGCCAACATAGTCCGCGCTTCTTCATGTAACCCCCGCCGTGACGGATTCACAAGAATTGTGGCCGGATTTTCGGCCCAGATGGGAATTTGCGATTCCACTTCCTCAACTTTTGCAGCCAAAAATTCAACTTTTAGATTTTTAGGTAAAGTTTTAATGTCTTGATTTTTGCGTAGATTTTTTTCGGCCCATAAAACCGCCTGGGAATTTTCTTCAACCCCCAGAACATCTCGTCCGGATTTCGCAAGCATTAAGCTCAGTGTGCCGATACCACAATAAAAATCCCAAACCACTCCATCGCGGCTAGACTCGAGGTGCTGAATAATTCTTTGGTAAATAACTTCTGCTTGCCAAGGGTTAATTTGAAAAAAAGCAGTTGGAGGAATATCAACTTGGATTCCACCAATAGATTCCCGCAGTGAATCTGCGCCTAAAACATGTTTTGTTTCTGGACCGAAAATTTCATTTCCCGAGGAAGTATTGATGTTTACAAAGACGGCCTGAAGCTTGTGATTATGCCGGCGCAGACTTAAAGAAATTTTTTTAATTTCGGCTGAAATATCTCGCGTTGCAACAACGGTCAGCATCATTTCGCCTGTCAAATGATGGGCTCGAGCTACGATATAACGCACTTCTCCCGTTTGGGTATTTTCATCAAAGGGTGTCAATTGAGACATGTTGAGCGCCCCACTGATATCTTCGTAGAGATACATAAGTGGCTGGGCATGAACGACACAACCTCCCATACGCTCGACAACTTCATGAGTGCCCGGTGAGAACAGACCAATGCCAAAACGCTCCATTCGCCCCGGCCTTACAGCAAGCTTAAATAAACAGCGGTAACCTAGCTTTTTGTCTAAAGAAAACGGCTCCAATACTGTGCAATGCTGCAGAGAAGTTTCGGACTTAAGAAATTGCAAATGGGTTTCAAATTTGTGAGTTAAGCCTTCTTGATCATCTTGATTTACA
Organism: bacterium; assembly: GCA_043757325.1. Lineage (GTDB taxonomy): Bacteria > Bdellovibrionota_B > Oligoflexia > Oligoflexales > RGVZ01 > JAYVPO01. The sequence goes on along the minus strand of JAYVPO010000133.1, from coordinate 2,058 downwards.
TATTGACAGGCTCGGCAGAATTTTTGGATGCGACAGCGAACTTTAGGAACTCGAGACGACCGGATCGTATGGGAAAGCTTTTTTTCAGGTAGTATCGTCATGACGAAAGCAACTCTTCGCTGATGTTATTTTTAATTTTGAAAGAACAAGGAGTTGTAACTTAGAACTTTAGGTTTGGTCAAGCCAATCGTCTAGAAACTTTGTAGCGACCGCCTGTTTGGTAAAATTATTGCGATAGACTTTTACTGCAATATTAGGAGTAAACGACTTCCAAAGCTTGAACTCATCGGCAAGTGGCTTGATGAGGTACGGAGAAGATGCAGATTTTGAGCCTTTTGAAAAAACGTAACCATTAAACAAATAAGTAGCTGCGTGGCGGATATTCTTAAAATCCACGGGCCGAGTCTGCTGGTCTTTTGTGACATCCATAATAACCACCATATCGCCAAATTCTAGGGCGGTTTTCTTCGGATTTATTTCTCTAAAATTGCCCTCAAGAATGCGCCAAAGCTCGTCATAATTGATCATAGCTGGGTGGTAGCCTTTTTCCTCGCGGACATTGACTGATTCGGACTTTGCCAAATTAATATTCTGAAATGCCAAGGCTGCTTGAAAACAATTTGGGCCCTTGTATTTTGTAAAGTGCGAGATAACGTTGGCGGCAAATCGCGGTAAAAGATACCGGTCCACGTCTAGGGTGGAATTTTTTGCTAGCTGAATTCTTAGACTTCCGGTTTCTTGCGGTGTCAGAAAAAGCTGGGCTTGGCGTAGGAGTTCAGATTTCTGGGGGACGTTAAGATCGTCGGCTTGCACAACAAGTCGGTGGTGCTTTTTCCGCGTTTGTTCGAGATATTTTTGTTTATTGAGATAACTAAAAAGTTCAGGCGTCAGCGAAATCGAAATGATTTTTTCGGTGCTTAGGTCTTTTTTTATGCTGATTTGAAGTTTTTTGGTGAGCTGAACACAATTACGTAAACACAGGTCGGATAGTACTTTTGCGAGTTGTTTAGAATTTTTTGGCACGAGTATTTGCAAAGGCTCAACAATAGATGAATCGCTGGATCGTAAACGAACAGCAATTTGATCTTCAGGCAAAGTTAATTCGACTTCGTGATCGACTATAGGCAAATTCAAGCTCAGCTTGAATTTCTCGATGTTACGGGAATAGAATACGCCCGTTTTTTCGCGAACGGCAGCGTGTGTAAAGTGGCTTATGCCAAGCAAATAAATTGTAAGGAAGATAATCCGCATGCTAACCCTTTAACTTCTAATCTTTTTTCGGACGAACTACCCCGAAACTTAAACACCACCGATTGGGTAAAATCTACCGAGATCAGATTTGATCAAAAATGCGGTACAATGGAATAGATTTCTAATCAATTAAGGACACATTTAACCATGGCATTTATTCATATTACGGACGCAAGCAAAGCCGGACTGGTTATGACAAGCGAAATATTTAAAGATAAGCTGCAAGGCTCCATGGTTACGTTTGCTTTAACCGGGGCAGATTGCTTAAAATATTTCCAAAATTTGTCAGAAAATCTATCAGACACCCAGAAAATCCCTGACATGTGTATTGTTGATTTTGAACTCCCGGATACCGACGGCGTCACTTTGATCAGAGAACTAAGAAAAATCTACAATGGCCCCATACTACTGACCGCCTATCCCGATAAGGTTGTGCAAGATGCGGTAAAAGAAGAGCTTTTTGCGTTTAATGACTGTTTTGCTTGGGTTCCAAAGCCTGTCAGATTTGCAGAACTCGAAAAAAGAATCGATCAGTTTCTTATCCATCATCACCGACTTGCGCGTCGATTTCCCGTGACACTGCAAGTTGATTTGCAGGGTAAAACTGCTGGTAAGACAAAAAAACCCGCTAAGATAGCCGCGAAAATCGTCAACATTAGCCTTGGCGGAATCTGCGTTGAAATGCCCACGCCTAAACTGGCCAACGCGCCTAAAAAAAAGCTCGTTATTGCTAAAAAAAGCAAACTTAAGGCAAAAGTAAAGCCAGTCAAAGAAGTTAAACTACTCCCTCCAGTAACGTTAAAAATG
>JAYVPO010000132.1:0-21788 GCA_043757325.1 bacterium | reverse complement strand
CTTAGCGAATCCATTTTCAAGAGGAGCCGGATGCCTTAATTGGGCAAGTCCGGATCTGCGCGGGGACTCGGGCGAAAGCCCGAGCCTATCGCGACGCCCAAAGGCAACAAAAAGGTCAATGTCGAAGACTAGGACTGACGTTGAGCTGACCAATTTAGAAAACATTAGCCTATGCAGAAAATTGCATCAGGTCTTGTTGTCCTAAGATTTATCCAGTGCCAAGTTTCTCACCAGGAAAAAAATTATTTTGCCTCACCTTTAGTGAACTGAAATTGCTCAATATCAAAAATATTATTTTTTATGTGGCCAACGATAACAAAGCGACTGCCTTTAGACTTTTCGAGATCCACTGCGTACATAATTTGGGCTTGGGAAGATTTCGAGCGGCCTTCAAGATATTTTGCCTCTTTTAATTTACCTAAACTTAACCCTTCCGAAATTTTCGAGATAAGTTTTTCGACCGGTGCCTTGGATATTTTCTTTAACTCTACGTCTGACAATTCGGCCTCTTTTTTCAGGCTGGTAGGTTTGAACCAGTCGCCAACAATTTCCACTTTGGTCATTTTAATGGGCACCACGGGTCGATCGGCTTCGGCTTTTACTTTTGCGATTTTTTCGACGATATCATATCCATTCACAACCTCGCCAAAAATCGAATGCTTGTTATCGAGATGAGGGGTTTCTTTAACCGTGATAAAAAACTGACTTCCATTGGTGTTTGGGCCCGCATTTGCCATGGAAAGCATTCCGTGTTTAGAATGTTTCAAACTTGGATGGAATTCATCTTCAAACGAATACCCCGGTCCGCCGGTTCCATTCCCTTTCGGGTCGCCGGTTTGAATCATAAAGTCAGGAATAACCCGGTGAAAAATCAGCCCATTATAAAAACCTTTACGCGCAAGTTCGACAAAATTCGAAACAGTTTTAGGCACTTCTTTGTAGAAAAGCTTAGCCTCAATCACACCTAAATCGGTGGTTATTTTTACCTTTAAATCTTTATCGTCTTTTTTTTCTTTCTTATCTTCAGAAAAACCACTAACAAAAGAAAAAGCCAAAATAATACCAAAAATTTTTTGAAACAACATTTTATCCTCCAAAATAATAATCCTATACAACTCAAAATTCGAATTGTAAAAATGGTAGCATGGCTCTAAAAACTTTAAAAGAATGTGTTTTATTATTAGAACAAAATAATGAACTTCTTCGGATCAAAGAAGAAGTCGATCCCTTTCTGGTAATGGCAGAAATTCATCGCCAAGTAAACTCAAAAAATGGCCCTGCAATTTATTTTGAGAAAGTAAAAAACTCTCCTTTCCCAGCGGTGTCAAATTTATTTGGAAACTTAAAACGAGCGGAATTGCTGCTCCAGCCAAGTCTTGATCGACTAAGCGATGTCGTTCAATTAAAATCTAATCCGGCCTTTTTTCTGCGGCATCCGTTCCGCTTATTAAAAGCATTAATTTGGGGTACAAAATCTTTGCCGCTTCCGAGTTTTTTTCCGGCGGTAAAATACGCAAAGACAACAATCGACCAGCTTCCGCAAATTCAATGTTGGCCACAAGACGGCGGAGCTTTTATCACCCTTCCGCAAGTTTATTCCGAAGATCCCAAGCAAAAATCTCTTTTTACTTCAAATATTGGAATGTATCGGGTTCAACTTTCCGGAAATTCCTACCAAAAAAATGCGCAAATTGGCATGCATTACCAAACCCATCGTGGCTTGGGAATCCATCATACTCGAGCCATCGCGCGCAATCAAAAACTCCCCGTAAGCATTTTTGTTGGCGGTGCCCCTGCGTTAACACTGGGTGCGGTTATGCCGCTGCCTGAGGGCCTGGCCGAGTTAACTTTTATGGGAATGCTTGCAGGCAGAAATTTCCGCTATGCCCGAGAAAAATCATCGGAAGCTCATTACATTCTTTCTGCGGATGCGGACTTTTGTATTACTGGAACTATTGATCCGCACAAGCTTTTGCCCGAAGGTCCGTTTGGAGATCACCTTGGCTATTATAGTCTGAAGCATTTATTTCCGTATGTTGAAGTAGATGCGGTCTACCATAAAAAAGACGCAATTTGGCCCTTCACCGTGGTGGGGCGTCCGCCGCAGGAAGATTCGATTTTTGGCAAACTCATTCATCAATTAACCCTCAAGATGGTTAGTAAAGTTTTGCCCGGAGTCAAAGCACTGCACGCAGTCGATGTGGCAGGAGTCCATCCGTTGCTGCTTGCCATAGGTAGCGAGCGTTATGTCCCGTATGACAAAAAAATTCCTCGTGAAATCCTAACTCAGGCCCACGCGATTTTAGGATTTGGTCAAGCGTCTTTGGCCAAGTATTTAATTATCGCAGACGACGCGCCGGGCTTAAATCTTAAAAATGAAAAAGATTTTTTTAAGTATATACTAGAGCGGCTTGATTTTACGCGTGACCTGCATTTTACTACAGAAACCACAATGGATACGCTTGATTACTCCAGCTCCGAATTGAACGTCGGATCCAAAGTTGTTCTGGCTTGTGCCGGTCCAAAAATAAGAAATTTAGGCATGGAATTTGAACAAATTGATCTGCCAGTTGGGTTTCGAAATCCGAGAATTGTTGTGCCAGGGATTGTCGCCATAGAAGGTCCAAAGTTTCACGACTACAAAGAATCCGAATTATTATTTCAGACATGGCAAAACTTCAGCAAGGAATCTTGGCGCAATTTTCCGTTATTGATTATTTGCGATGATGCAGATTTTGTTGCTGAAAATTTTGCGAATTTTTTGTGGGTGACTTTCACGCGGTCTAATCCATCGCATGATATTTATGGCATTCAGTCTTTTATTAATTATAAACACTGGGGCTGCGCAGGGTCTTTAATTATCGACTCAAGATTAAAACCCCATCATGCGCCGCCGCTTGAGGTTTCTGAAGAAATCACATCGTCAGCTCAGAAAATTTTAGAGCGTGCGTCATTCCAGGCCTAAGTTTACGGCGGCAACAGCTTGGTAGCGGCGTTCTAAAATAGTTTGATTGCCGGTTCCAATGTTCACGGAACGTGTGGATCCTTCGATGCTAAGCAGCCCGGCATTTATAAAAACGCCACCAGACATTCCCACACTAGAATACCCTGTGCGAAGGCCAAGGTGAGCAAGACTATCTTGATGTCCAAATAAGACTTCAACACCTGTATGAAGTTTATTGGGAATACTTGTGTTGTTTTGACCAAGTTGGGATCCTTCGAGCAGGTAATTAAAATGCCCCCAAGATCCAAGGCGTGGAGATAATTTAAATGCGACAGCCAAATCCTCTGGATAGAATAAAGTGTCGTCTGTTGTAGAACTTTTAAAAGTTTTACTTCCCATATCTCGTATGGCAATTCCAATTCCGGGGCGCGGGCCTTTCTCAGAACCCCACTGAAGACCCGAGTGCAGACGGTTGCCATTGTAGTTTGCTTTGACGAGTTTAAAGGCATCGGCACGATCGGTGCTGTTCGCCAAGGTATTGTAGGCGAACGTCCCATTTACTTCCGAGGCCGTAAAAAAGTCCCCTGAAAGTCCGATGGACAATCCTCTTTTTTCGCTGTGATAAGAAAAACCCGTCAAAACTCCAGAAGAACTTCGTTCGCGAAGTTTAACTTGGTCGAGACCTAATGGCACCGCAGCGATTTGATCGTCGAAGTAGGGTAGGACTGCAACACGTCCAGCCACAACACCTAACATAACGTTTGCTCGCGCATACTCGCGCAGGTTTTTTTGGTCGTTAGTGACCGCACTTCCGGAGAGTTTATTTTGCTGACCGTTAGCTTTTTGAAAGTCGTTATAATAATTTTTGGCATGATCATTTGCTGACAGTGAAAAACGCGGAAAGAAAAACTTGCGTAGCGGCAGCGAATAATTTGTACCGCGACCGCCTATTCCTGCTGGGTTATAATACACTGCATCCACATCATCTACTAAAGCGGATCCGGCTCCTCCAAAACCATCAACTCGCGGAACAATCACTGGCGACTGATCCAAAACAGTGTTGGTTTCACCATCGTCAGCTCGGACTGACTGACTTGTTGCAGCACACACCCAGATTAGTATTAATAAGTTGTTAATTTGGCTCATAATACTACGTTCGGATGACTGTGTTGACATCATTAGGAAAATCTGAGATAATCTGGAAATATTTTTTACTTAATTTTCTGAAGAAAAATCTTTAAATCTTCAGTTATATCCAAGAGTTAAATATCTGCGGCGTTCGGGATTCGTATAAAATCTGTCATTCTAGGAGGTTACACAATGGAACCAGTGGTTATTCCGGTAGCAAAAGTCAAAAGATTGCCGCCGTCTGTTATTAAAGATATAGAATTGAAAAATCATGCAAGGCGTCTGGCTAATCTATCTCCTATTCGTATCAAAGTACGTCAGTGTATCTGCTGTAGCGCACGCTTTGAGTCTGCAGGAAACCGCACTTGTGGCTGCAATACCCGCAGCACTGGCTTTATAGCAGGTCGAGAAATTATCTAACTAGCTAGAATCGTTGCGGAAAAATATTTTTTCGTTAAATGAATCAGATTTTAGACGATAAAACCTCAAGACAACTTTTGAGTTTTATTGAATGGATCCTATCAAACCACCAACAGCTTCAAATGGCGCTTATAACGTCACGTGGTCGGAAAATGGCGTCAAAAAGACTATTCGCCGTATTCCACCACCGCGCCTACATACGATGCTGCCCGAAGATGTGGTCGAACTAACCACAAAAAGAAGTGATGATTTTTTAAAGGGCGAAGATTACGAAATTAAAGCGATCAATCCCAGACACCCGAATACGATTCAAATAAAAAATTCCGAAGGTCAGACGACTTTTGTGGAGTATTTCAAACTTGAACCGGAAGAAAAACGCATCCTAAATGCCGATGGCACTGTAGCAATAAACACCGCCAAAATTAATAAATACCTACGTTGGCCTTAAGAGCTTTCTATGAAAAGCTTCCTGCGCAGATCTCTGACTCTGGTGACAGACTTGTAAATTTTTTCTGAAACAGCGCTGGATTTTCTCTGTGCCTTTTCAAATGTATCAACCGCACGAAAACATTTTTCGATATCGCGACAAACCAAAAACAAATCCGTCCCGGCCATTAAAGATTCAACAAGTGCCTCGGACCACATCTGCTCATCTTGAGAAATAGCCGCCATATTCATATCGTCGCTCACAATAACGCCCGTAAATTTTAGTTTTTGGCGGAGAATTTTCTCTTGAATGTCAAACGACAAACTAGCAGGCTTGGAATCGATATTTTTAAAAACCCCGTGAGAAATCATCACCATCGATATGTTTTTAAGTAGTTTTGCAAACGGCACAAGCTCGCGATTATCAAATAATTCTCGAGAAATATCGATGACGGTGGTTTCTAGATGAGTGTCGTTTTTAGCATCCCCTTGACCTGGAAAATGTTTTAAACAACCAAGAATACCTGCGCTTTGCAAACCGTCAAGAAAACTTCCCGCACGTAAAATAACGCTTTCGGGTGTTTGACCGAAACAACGATCACCGATAGATAAATTTGTTTTTTCGGTCCAAATATCAACCACAGGCGCAAAATTTACGTTAATGTGTAAATCGATTAAATACTTTGCCAATGCCTTACCGTACTCAGAAATTTCTAGCAAGGTACCGGCGCCTGTGTCTTCATCGTTAAAGTAAAAAGGTGTACCAATATCGGGGGCTTTTTTAAGCCTTCTAACGCGTCCGCCTTCTTGATCGATTGCGAAAATAAAAGGTAATTCTAAAGAAGGCTTTAAGTTTTGAATTTTTTTAAGTTCATCGCGCAGACCAGTTAAATTCGCTTCTTCTAAATTTCTAGAAAAAACGGTAAGGCCAGAAGGTGGAAAGTCTTGAAAGAAACATGTTTCTCTCGGCGTCAGCTCACGAGTTTCGTACGCGCCGCAGATTAATTGCGCAGCCGTCCTTCGGCTATCGGACATAGCGCATGATCATTCGTCGATTATTTGTAAATTGTAGCGTTTGTTATTAAGTTTTGCCGCTGCGCAACTTAAAATCGTTCGTAAAGCATCGGCCGTTCGACCTTGGCGGCCAATCACTTTTCCAATATCTTCTTTTGCGACTTTTAATTCTATAACGTTGGTTTGAGTTCCAACGATTTCTGAGATTTCTACTTTGCCTGTTTCATCCACCAAAGCACGCGCGATATATTCAATCAGTTCTTTGATATTTGCATCTGTATCCATTTTACCATCCATTTTCAGCTCCAACTTTTGCATTTTGAGCACCAGCGCCCATAGGGAAATTATAGCAAACTTTTTAAAGGTAGTGTATATTTATATACTTGAGGTTTTTGTGGCAGAACTTGAAAAAAAGCATGTTTTTGATGGCTCTTTAGAGCGGGTTTTTACGGCCATTAGCCAATTTGAAAAATACCCAGAATACCTGCCTGGCGTGACTTCCATTCAAATTTTACCTGCCGTTGAACCCGAGTCTTTCTGTCAAATTCGTTATGAGCTAAATTTTATAAAAACATTTCACTATGTTCTAAATATGTACCAAGATAAGCCCCAAAAAATTTGCTGGACATTAGCCGAGTCAAATATATTTAAAGAAAACTCCGGTCATTGGCAATTTAAGAAAAAATCGGCTGAAACTACTGAAGCTATTTATAATGTGAATGTAAAATTTAAAGGTTTAATTCCTTCTGCTATTACCGATCAAATTGCAAAAGCCAATATTCCGTTGATGTTTTCAGGATTTCAAAGGCTTATTGACTCGATTGTTTAGTGAAAAAATCTCTAAATCAAAAAATCTTGCAAAATGTTGAATTCCCAAGCCCATCACGCCTTGACCAAGCGGATGAAGTTGCGGGGTTCGGCACGCGACATATGCTTTGATATCACCTAAATTTCTTGCGGGATTTTTATTTAAATATTCCTGTAAATCTAGTATCGAAGCGGCGTCACTCAGAGTTGGAATTTCGTGCCATTTGCACTCTATCGCATGGGTCACGCCGCGTGTTTGCAACAGAAAATCAATTTCTTTTTTCCCCGAATCCCGATACATCCACAAAGTCATGGGATTAAGTGAGTGTTCCTTTAACTTACGCAATTCCGAGTACACAAGTCCTTCCCAAATTGCACCGAGAAAGGCGCTACCTATTAGCGATTCAGGTGTCAAATTCAAAAGAAAACATAGTAAACCCGCGTCGCAAAAATACAGCTTCGGAGATTTTATTAATCGTTTGGTAAAATTTCCGAACCAAGGTTCTAGAAAACTGATCTGATTCGAAGCGTGCAATACTCCGAGCCAGTCATTGCAAACGGCCCGCAAGACTATCACTCACACCTTGCATTAAAGTAAATTTTTGTGATCCGGTTAGAATAAATTGTCCGTTAAGATTGCGCTTTTGATCGATGATATGTTTTAAATGGCGAAATAATTTTGGCGCATATTGCACTTCGTCGATAATAAGCGGACTTGGAAACTGCGAGAGGAATAGGTCAGGGGATTCTTCTGCCTGGGCAGCAAGACTAGGAATGTCTAAACTAACATATTGATACTTAGGGAATAGGTGTTTAATAAGATATGTTTTGCCAACTTGTCTTGCTCCCGTAACCACAGTTGCGGGGTAAGACTTGACAGCCTCGGTAATTTTAGCGCAAATTGTTCTATGAATATGCATACTTAACATTATTGCACTCGGAGCGCATTTTTGCAAATAATATGCATCGAGAGTTAATAACCCTCTCCATGCAGTGTCGACATGTAAAATCAGAAATTGTCTGCACGAAAAGCCTCGAACTTACTGTTTTTTTTTGGAGTGGAAGCCGAAATGAATTCGGAAGTCTAATATCATTGAAAATTAAAATATAAATTGGTTACAATGTACATATGAACATGAAGTTCGAATGGGATCAAAATAAAAACAAAGAGAACCAGAAGAAACACAGTATTTCCTTCGAGGAAGCATCTACTGTGTTCTTAAATTTTCCGCTCGAAGTTTTTTTTGATCCTGATAACTCTGCCGATGAAGATCACTACATCGCAGTCGGCTTCTGCGATAGACAACGTGTGTTGCTTGTCGTTCACTGCGAAAATTCAAAAGGCACTTCGATTCGAATCATTTCCGCAAGGAAAGCGTCGAAAAAAGAACAAAGATCAGTTTTTGGAGAAAAAAAATGAAGAAAGAATACGATTTTTCTAAATTAAAAAAGGCAAATCCGAAGTACCTCAAATATCTAAAAGAGTCGGTGACGATGCGTCTTGATCCGCATGTAATTGTCTACTTCAAAGAGATCGCAGAGAAGACTGGAATTCCCTACCAGTCGTTAATTAATTACGTTCTAAAGGATTATGCAACTCATGGATTGGAACCGTCTGCAAACTGGGAAGTCACTGAACTTCCCAAGAAGAAGGCGTGAACAGGAAGGTAAACTCATTTGTATTTTAAAGTTTCTAACTGAGTGAAATTTTTAATTTTTAAAAATCCCGGTCGCGATGGAACACGGGTATGGAATTTTCAATCGCAATGGCTGCAATTAGGTAATCCGCATCAAAACAGGCGCAATGGAAAATTACGAGAAACTGTCTAGGATTGTAAGTAAAGAAAACTTATGTCAGACAAAAACCCTCAATAGGTAATCGGTTGAATTGAAATTATTTTCAATGTCAAAGTTGAAGAGGTTTAAACATTGCGAGTGTTTTCTGGTGTTTTTTTGTTTTCACCAAATTACTGGTGAATGACTGAATATAACTAATCATTTTAGGCTGTGAATTTGCAAGATTTTCGCTAGTTTTATTAATGGGTGATGTTTTGGAATTCGGAAATTTCTCGGAGTTACAAAGATACGAACGTTGGCTTTTACCTGGGCGTGAGCGCTCGACGTTGGCTTAGGCGGACCGAGTTGATTACTCCGTCAGCGGAAAATGACACGCCACCGAATGACCTTCAGAACCGCATAACACAGGCATAATATCCCGACATTTTTCTTGTACATACTGACACCGACTTGCAAAAGCGCAGCCCTTAGGAATAGCCTCTGCTGAAGGCAACTCTCCCTTCAAAACGATTCTTTCTTTTTTTGTTTCAGAAGTATCGAAATTCGGAATCGCAGAAAGTAATGCTTTTGTGTACGGGTGTTTCGGCGATCGAAAAAGCGTATCGCGTTCGGCCAATTCAACAATCGAACCGAAGTACATCACTGCGATTCTATCACTTAAAAGTCTGACTACGGCTAAATTATGCGAAATAAAAATCAGCGTAAGTTGGTAGCGCTCTTGAAGAGCCATTAAAAGATTTAAAATTTGCGACTGAATCGAAACATCCAAAGCAGAAACCGGCTCATCGCACACCACCAAATCGGGTTGTGAAATTAGCGCTCGTGCAATTCCAATGCGCTGCCTTTGACCACCAGAAAACTCATGCGGATAGCGGTGTAATGCATCCTGGGGCAAGCCCACATCAGAGATAAATTCAGCTACTTTTTGCAACCTTTCTTGCGTCGATATTCTTAGCTGCAACAAAGGTTCTTCCAAAATAGTCTTTATCAGATGTCTGGGATTAAGAGAATCGTACGGGTCTTGAAAAATCATTTGCGGTCGCGTGGAAAAGTTTCTGACAATTTTGCCCGTTGTCGGCTCGAGTAAATCGACGATCATTTTAGCTAAAGTGCTTTTTCCGCATCCTGATTCGCCGACAATTCCCAGAGTCTCGTTTCTGTTAACGCTTAAATTAACGTGATTTACAGCGTGAACATAACCGGTGGTGCGCCGAAGAATGCCAGACTGAATGGGAAAATGCTGCGACAGATCAGTTAAGTTTAGTATTTCATTGCCCGCAATTGATGTCATATTGTGCTCCTCTTTCCGAGCGGAAAATAACAGCGAGATAGAGTTTCAAGATGAGGCTTTAACTCAGGCTTGGATTTTCTACATATGTCTTGCACGTGCGGGCAGCGATCCTGAAAGCGACAGCCCTTTGGCATCGCCATCAAACTTGGCACCTGCCCTTTAATAACGGGCAATACAGTTCTAGGTGCTGTGGCAAGGGTCGGAATTGAGTGCAGAAGACCAGAAGTATACGGATGCTGCGGGTTCGAAAAAATATCTTTTCTTTTGCCATATTCAACAATTTCTCCGGCGTACATGACCGCAACTTCATGGCACATTTCCGAAACCACCCCTAAATCGTGGGTTATAAACAAAATAGCCAGGCCGAATTCTTTTTGTAGAGTCCGTAATAAATCGAGAATCTGGGCTTGGATAGTCACATCCAAAGCAGTCGTGGGTTCATCGGCAATTAAAATTTCAGGACGGCAGGCAAGGGCCATTGCAATCATAACTCGTTGGCGCAGTCCCCCAGAAAGTTGATGCGGGTAAGAATTTAATTTATTTTCCACATCAGAAATACCGACTCGTTTAAATATGACTTCGATTTCTTTTTGAATTTCCTGAGCGGTAAGTTCTGGAAAATGAATCTTATAAACTTCGGCGATTTGTTTGTGAATTTTAATAACCGGATTGAGTGCGGTCATCGGCTCTTGGAAAATCACCGATATCCTACGTCCTCGGATCTTGCGCAAAGATTCTGGCGTCATAGTTAATATATCACTGCCGTCAAATAAAATTTCTCCTGATGTGATTTCTGCGGTTGGCTTTGGAAGAAGTCTTAAAATAGACAACGCAGTGACGCTTTTTCCGCAGCCAGATTCACCAACTAAGCCTAATGTCTCGCCAGCTTTTAAATCAAACGACACACCCTCGATAGCCGAAAAACTTCGACCAGCATCGTCTTGAAATGAAACACCGAGATTTTTTACGTGCAACACGTTTGAAATTTAAAACCTTATGGTTTGCTGGAATAAAATTTATCGATAATAGTTATGGGTTTTCGTAACGCTTTCGAATCCATAAGATTTTTTATGCGCTTTTGTTCTACGGGATCTATCCAAAACAAACCGTCGGCGTCTGGTTTCATATGATCCGAAACAATATTGTCAGAGTGCCTGGTCCCAGCGGTTTTAGGATGTTTAATATATGCAAAAAAACCTTCGCGCACATAAGGGACACTAAAAAACGGAATGAATATTCCGCGGTCGTGAATTTTTTGCTGAATGGTTTTGCCGACTTCGATAATGTCTTTTTCTTCGAGCAGTTTTTTATGTTTATCCACCAAAGCATCTAAGTCTTTATCAGAAGTGGAAGTGATATTGTTGTTATTCTTCGTAGTGGCAAAATCCGAATGAATAAGTTGATAGTAATCAGGATGAGTATTGATGGACCAATTCCAGAAAATAATTTCATGCTTTTTTTCCTGTCCGATTTTGTAATTAGCCGAACTGTCAACAAGCTGAAGCACGAGTTCGAGGCCTGCTTTTTTAGCTTCTTCTTTTAAAATCACAAAACGCGGCGTGAATATATCATTTCCATAGTTGATTTTAAAAGACAGTCTTTGATCGTTTCTTGTTCGTATTCCATCTCCACCAAAAGCTTTAAAGCCTGCGGTTTCGAAATATTTTTTGGCTTGATCAAGATTAAAGTCTCTGGCTTTGATGGTTTGGTTTGAGTAGGCACCATAACCTACAAACATCTGATCGAGACGGTTAAAATCCCCATGCAAAAGCTGGTCGATAACTTTTTGAATATTCATGGAGTGAGCAATTCCCAGCCGAATATTTAAGTCAGAAAGAAGAGGATGTTTTTCGTTTAAATATAATCCAAGAGGAGACTGAGGATTGTCGGTATAGAACCAAAGTTTTTCGGCATAGCCATTTTCGAAGAGTGGAATTTTTGATTTTTCGTACCAGTACGTCGGATTATTAAGCGCAAAAACATCGATCTTATTATTTTTAAAATACTCCCAGGCAACGTTGATATCGCGTATAACTTGAATTTCGATTTTTTCGACATTAAAGCGGTTTTTAACATAGCGCAAATCTTCGGCCCACCAGTTTTTAGTATGGGATAAGGTAATCGATTTGCCTTTTTTGAAGTCGGATATGGAATAAGGACCCGTTATCGGCATAACATCCCAATTGTTTTTTGTTACAAAATCTTTTGGGACAGTGCCTTTAAAATAATGCGACGGCATCGCATGAATTCCAAGATGTAAATGAATGTTTGAAAGGGGCCGTTCGATAACCGAAAAGACACCCACTGTTAAGTCGTCGTATTTTTTAACCCCGGCGATTTCCTTGGTGTAGAATTCATTGTACCAAGGGTCGATAATATTCTTGGATCGCATAAATTCCATAGTAAACAGAAAATCATCCGCCGTTACTGCATGGCCGTCAGACCACTTTGCTTTTGAATTAATCTTAAAAAACATACTTTTGCGGTCTTTTCCAAAAGCCCACTGGGTGGCAAGAAGTGGGATGATTTTGTCGGTATTAGGATGGACGTCAATTAGGCTCCAAACATTGTCTAAAATATGATGGCGAAAGCCATTTGTAGAATCAGGTCCTACCGTTCTAAATGTTGGTGGAAAATCCAGGACAAAAGTTCGCAAGGTTCCACCTTTAATTGCGGCAGAGTCGGAATAAATGGGATCCTGGTCGTTGGTTAGCCATTGCAAATCTTTAGGAAGCTCTTCGGCAATCGCAAATAAACTCCAATTACAAAAAACAAAGGCTAGAATTTTATTTATCATGGAAAAAATCTCCTATTCAAAGTGCGCGTATTTTTTAGGGTCGAAAGCCTCGCGCACGGCCTCTCCGATAAATGTTACCATAATTAAAAGACACACCATGCAAGTCACTACCGAGGCGACAATCCAAATGGCTTGCAAGTTTGCGGTTCCTTGTGCAAGTAGTTCGCCCCAGCTTGGGGTCGGGGGCGGAAGACCAAATCCAAGGTAATCAAGTGAGGTTAAACTCACAATGCTTCCCGCCAAAGTAAACGGCATAAACGTCACTAACAGCGAAACAACATTTGGTAGAATATGGCGAATAATAATATAGAAATCACTTGTGCCAACAACTTTTGCCGAGGCCACATAATCTCGAGCGCGTTCTTTGTAACTAGCGGTGCGCATATACCAGGTCAAATTAATCCAGCTAAAAAACACCATGATACCAACAAACATTAAAAAACTTGGAACAATAAACGACGACACAATCATAATTACGTACAGGAATGGCAGATTTGACCAAACTTCGATTAGCCTTTGCATAAATAAATCAAACCATCCACCAAAATAACCCATGGCGATTCCCAGAGTGACCCCGATAATATATTCTGCCATTAAAAGAATAAGACCAAAGTAAATCGCCGTGCGAAATCCATAAGAAAGTCTTGCCACAATATCTCGGCCAGAAATATCCGTGCCAAGGTAATGCCTTGCAGCAAAATTTGGAGCATAAGGAGGTGATTCGTTGGAATTTAAATCGGCTTCGAACGGATTGTATGGAATGGGTGGTAGGATGAGCCAGTTTTGTGCATTGTTTTCAGATTGAAACTTAGTGTTTAATTCGCGGTAATTGGTCTCGTAATCGTAATCAAGGCCAAATTTTTTGCCTGGGACATAATTTCCATAAGTGGGAAAGTAAAAGTGATCTTGGTAGTGAACTACGAGCGGTCTACTGTTGACCAAAAGTTCTAAAACAGCAGTAAAAACCAGGAGAAAAATAAAAATTAAAAAAGACACATAGCCGCGCTTGAGGCTTTTGAAACGCAGCCATTTTTTTGATTTTAAAAAACTTGCAGTCAATAAAACCTCACCCGCGGATCGACAAACGCAACACATACGTCGGAAATAATATTTCCGATTAATTGCAGCAAGCAAGAAATAACCAAAACTCCAAGCACTACCGGGTAGTCTCTTTCTACCACAGACTCATAACCAAGAAGACCAAGCCCGTTGATGTTAAAAATTCTTTCAATAAGAAATGATCCCGCAAGCAGAGCCGAAATATTACTGCCAAAATGCGTTGCCAATGGAATGAGGCTATTTCGAAATGCGTGACGTAAAACCGCTTGTTTAAAAGTTAGTCCTTTTGCCATTGCGGTTCGGACGTAATCCGATGACATTTGCTCAAGAAGATGATTTTTCATCAAAAACGTCATCACCGCATAACTTCCAATCATATAAGAAAATAAAGGCAATGCGGCATGGTAGGCTATATCAAAAATTTTCTGCACCGTGTTCATAGAATCGAAATCATCACTGGTAAATCCGCCAAGGGGAAAAATATGCCAACGTGAAGCGAGTAACACAAGCATCGCGATTCCCACAACGTAGCCCGGTAACGCGAATCCTATAAAAAGATTGAGCGAAGTAAGCTGATCAAAACGTGTTTTATGCCGCAGGGCTTTGGCAATACCGAGAGGAATACTTATTAAATAAGTCAACAACATGGTGGTAAATCCATAAAAAGCACTGATGGGAAGTTTAGAGCGAATCGATTCCCACACAGGTTCACCGTAACGAGAAGACTGCCCTAAGTCGAAAGTTAAAAGTTTACCAAGCCACAGGACATAACTTTCAAGAACCGGCTTATCAAGGCCATAATAAGCTTTAAGTGCTTCCATTTGTTCTTCGGAAATAGGTGAGTTTTGGCCTAAACTACTGCGGGTAGACATATCTCCAGCGTTGCCTTTAGCGGCCGCAAGAGCACGCTCCACTGGGCCACCTGGTACGAGTCTAGTAATGGCAAATACAAGTAATGTTATCCCTAAGAAAGTAGGAATTGTTAAAAGTAGTCTTCGAATAAGATAAGAAATCATGAAATTTTAATTCCGAAATATTCTCGGATTTTTATTGCTGAGACATAATCAACGTCAGACCATATCATAAACTTTTGCCTCGACGAACAAAGCAAAAAGATCAGAATCAAGTTTTCCAGCCGTAACATCAACTTTTATAATATCTAGGGCTTTTAGAACTGGCACGGCTTTTTTGTAAGGTCGATCTGCAGCAGTCAACGCATCGTAAATATCGGCAATCGCCATCATGCGAGATTGAATTGGAATTTGGATATCAACGGCATGAGCGGGGTAGCCGGTACCGTCAAGTTTTTCGTGATGTTTGGCGGCATATTCCGGAACATTTGCAAGTTTTCGACCCCAAGGAATGGTTTTTAGAAATTCATACGTATGCACAACGTGACTTTGAATTTCACCAAATTCCTCGGGAGTCAACGAACCTCTTGCAATCGATAAGCAGCGCAGCTCGTCCGGTTTTAAGAAATTTCTTTTTGCGCCCCGCGTGGTCGAATAAAAACACGTAGCAATATCGGTTAATTTTTCAAATCCTTTGTGTTCTAAAACAGTGGGTTCGTTAGCTAAATCTATAAATTGTGCGTAATTATCAACTTCCATCATTTTCTTGCTGCGTTCCATTTCAATCATTTCCAGAGAAAACCCAGACGGAAAATTTTGCGGAGATTTTAAAAATTCGATGGTTCGCCTAAGATGTTCGATTTCTATCGAGCACCTTATGGTCTCAAAACGTTCTTGAAGATTTTCATACTGCCAAGGGTAAAGTTTTTTGGCTTTTACTAATACAGCTTCGCGCACACTTATTTTTCCAAAATCATGTAACAAAGCGGCATAAGAAATTTCTTTTCTTTGATCGTCAGAAAAATATATGCTTTTAAATGGCCCCGAAACACTGCGATCCACCACATCACTAAGGCCAAGGGTTAAACGTGACACGCGGTGAGAGTGTCCGCTAGTAGTAGGATCTCTTTGCTCGATTGCCTTTACGGACGCGTTGACAAATCCATTAAATAAATTTTCAATTTCTTCGTTCATAGCGGCATTTTCCAGTGCAATACCCGCTTGCTGAGCTACAATTTCGGCATATTCCTGGTCTTCGTTAGTAAACGCTATTACTTCTGCTTTAAAAGTTTCAGGGGAAGAAAGCTGTGTCGAAAAATGCTTTTTACGATTGATTAATTGAATGACTCCAATAACGTTGTGAGAAATATCGTAGATCGGAAGAGTCAACATGGAATGGGATTCGTAGCCAATTCTTTGATCCCATGAACGATCGTGGATCACACCATATGGATTAGAGTGCGCATCCAGTTGCAGTTCATATAAATCGGGAATGTTAATGGTCGCGCTATTCAAAACAGCATGTCCAACGATTGATTTTTTACTTACCGGCAAGCGAAATTCCGTCAAATTCTGTTCGATGGAATGATTTTGAGATAATCGAAATTTAAGAAAAGGTTCTTGTTTATGTTCACTTTCCAATGTGTAAATAGAGCCTGCGTCAGCCGAACAAACCTCTCGAACTTTCTGCAGAATAAGACTTAGAAGTTTAGGGATGTCGCGCTCGCCGTTTAATTCCCGAGAAATCGACATAACCTGTTTGATACTTTCAGCATTTAAATTTAAGTAATCCTGATGCTGCTCGATTTGATTTTGAAATTGCAGTCTCCGATTAAAGATACTTGTGACTGAACGAAGGGCTGCATAAGTAATCGGCAATTCTAGTTGCTCAATTTTAGTCGAGAAGTTCAGATTGTCTGTTGAGAGTGCGCTTAATTCTAGTTTTTCTCCAACACAGCAAAGCAT
This sequence comes from bacterium, assembly GCA_043757325.1. Classification (GTDB taxonomy): domain Bacteria; phylum Bdellovibrionota_B; class Oligoflexia; order Oligoflexales; family RGVZ01; genus JAYVPO01. The sequence goes on along the minus strand of JAYVPO010000132.1, from coordinate 5,289 downwards.
GGTTCCAGGAATGGATAGTCCCGAGCAGAATGCTTCAAATTGCGTTTTTTCCAGGAATGATTTTTCCCCTAAGAATATCACCCGACAATTGTCGACTTCCCAAGCTACAGCGTTGTCGTTGGGAAATTCCAGCACGACATTTTTGGTCTCGCTTGCGCAGAATTTTAAAAATGATTTTATTTCAGCAAAATCACGAGCCAGCTCTGATTCGTTAACTGCGGCGACTGGGTCCAAAGAATTTTGGAGAATTTCCGCTGAATTTTTAACTTTGGCCATCGGATGAACTTTTTGGTGTTTGTTTTATTATAGAGCATTTGTCCGAAATGTTAAAAAAATCACCAAAACATTGTCAGGTGTCAAAAGTTTAGACAGTACAAAGAAAAATAACTGCAGACACCCATCCGTAATTCCAAAATATAACCATTTGAATTTATTTAATTTAATAAAATATGTTCAAAATTATTAAAGTTTTTAAAAAAGGTGCTAATCCTGCAAATCAATCAACTAGAGCCGTTGTTGGTTCGAGGTTGGTCAGAAGGAAGTCAAAAGCAGCGCGACTTAAAACGAAAAAAGCTGCAAAAAGGAAGTGAATACTGATGAAGTGGAAAAAGCTGTTAGGGATGTTGTTAGGAAGTATGAGTTTAACTTTGACTTTATACTCGTGTGGAAAAGTTGGTGCTGTTGCAAAAGTGAATAGAAGCAAGAATACTACAAGTGAGCTTGCTGCCGCGCCGGTGGATGAGATTTTTACTCAACCTTGTCGCTGTGGCGATTTAGAATGCTGGCGAAGTATTACGGACACAAGAGCAGCAAAACAAAGAGAATGCGCCGAAATGGCGGTCGGTTCCATTGTTCCAATCGTAGGTCCAATGTGGTCGCTGATGAAAACTGCTTGGGAAATTCATCATTTCGATGATTATCTAAAAGACTTGGTAAAATTTAAGTCTTCCGTACTTATCGCAAAAGAGGCATTAAAGACCAGTACACCCTGTCTTGCAAATGTCTCCGATGCAACAAGTAGTTTGATCACTCCGGCGGTTAATTTTGAAAAAGACGTAAAAGAATTTGCAATCGGCGGAGATCCTGTAGCCTTGGCAAGTTTTGCGAGTATTCAGATTGGGAATTTTTCGAAAGGTCTTGCGGGTTTTATAACGACGTTATCTTCCTGTAAAGTAAATACCGGCGACGCAAAATTTCTTGAAGCTAAAAAACTTATGGAATTGAACAGTAAAGTATTATTTAAATCATTAGTTAGTCCGGTACAAAATTTAACGGGCGATTTAGTTGCAAAATTAAACGTTGGCAATGTTGTTTTTCACTGTGGGATTACCAACTTAAAAGGTTCGATGACTTTGTACCACAATTCCAAATGTTTGACGGAAGATTTTGCAGAACTTGCTAAGTCGCGAAATGCCGTAAGCGCTGCTGTGGCCAAAGCTCCGAATCGCCTGGTGGGAAATGCGCGCTACTTTGGCTGCAGTGAAGCTGTAAAAAGTTACACTTGGAGTGGAGGCCGCGAAGATCGAAATACTTGTATTAACACCTGTCAGCTAGAATCAGCACGAAGATTTAAAGATGAAGTAGGTCGCAAAAAAGCTTGGTCTTCTCACTGTAGTGAAACTTGCACGGCTGCTTATACCGAAGGCAATATATTTAATTATATCGATGAAGGAGTCTGTAAAGATACGTTAATAATGAACCAGACAAAAAGACTGTATCGAAAACTGCAGTTAACCGTAGCCGATCATGATTCATTTGGGGCTTTTCAATCGGAAAAAGAGAAAGTAAGCGCCTATTTGCAGATCTTAATCGATAATTTTGATCAGCTTGACTCGGCAAACGATGGTGTCGTCGATGATATTGCAGCACTGGTTGATTTCCAGGCTCTTGCTGACAACGCAAAAGCAGACGAGAAACTGCGCGAAGCGGCTCGTTACATTGGATTTGATTCTGGATCTTATTATTTTAAACTCATCGATGGCGCATCAGTGGACGGAAGCCAGGACGGTATTATTTCGAAGTTAGACTTGGTTGCATTTTTAGACGAACTACGCGATTATAAGCACGATAGCGAATACGCGGGTTCTTAAAATTAATGTTAATAGGTCAGAAATAGTCTTAAAGCATATTTCAGTCCGAAACTAAGACCCCATTGTGGGGTCTTTTTTTAAAAGAAAGAATAGAAAATGGAAACAGGATTGATTTTAGATGTGGAAACAACTGGTTTAGACTGCAGTAAAGACAGAATCATCGAACTCGCGTTTATCAAATTCGCCATTGTTCCTGAAAGTTTAGTGCTGCGAATTCTTTCTACTTATTCAGCGTTAGAAGATCCAGGGATCGAAATTTCTTCAGAAATTACTCAGATTACCGGCCTCGATAACAGTATTTTGCAAGGGCAAAAAATTGATTGGGAGATGGTAAAAAGAACTCTTGAAGAGGCTTCAATTGTTGTTGCTCATAACGCCGATTTTGATCGCGGGTTTATCGAAAAGCGGGCGGAACTGTCAACCATTAAAAAACATTGGGCTTGTTCATTGAAACATATACGCTGGAAAAAACACGGTTTCAAAACCCGCGCTTTAAACTATTTAGCAGCAGATCACGGATTTTTAAATCCCTTTGCGCACCGGGCGTTGTTCGACTGCGCCACAACTTTTAGACTGATTCAGAAATACTTTTCGGAACTTTTGGAATTGTCCTACCAACCAGAGATGATATTTTTTGCCACAAATGCGGCATTTGGAAAAAAAGATTTGTTAAAAAACGCCGATTATCAATGGAATGGAGACCAAAAAGTCTGGAGCAAGCGCGTCTTTCAGTGCGATTCTGACCACGAAAAAGTTTTTCTGCGGGACTTTATTTACGGCGGCTACTCGCAGCACACCGAGAAATTTTTAACTTTAGGGTCTGCGCATGTATAAGTATCGCAAGTGGCGCACAGTAAAAAATGGTTAATTCGAGGCGGGTTTAATCATGTCTTCTGTAAGAATGTGCAGAGCGATTTTTAATGCTCGATCTCTGTACGATGCTACTTTAGAGGGTGTAATTCCCAGGGCTTCACCTATCTCTTTCGATTTTTTGTGTTCACAATAAGCCATCACCAGAATTTCAAAATATCGTGGCGGCATTCGTTTTCTTAATTTTTCAATAAGTGCTTGTATCTCAAAGGGCATAAAATCTGGTTCAGAATATTTTTCAGCCTTTAGGTAATCGATATCTGACATACTTACTGTATTGGAATCGAAAATATTTAAATTCTGCTCAAGAGTCTTTTTCTCGTTGTCGGTTAATTTCATAAGTTTTGCAACTTCAACAAATGAATGTGCTCGGCCATGCGCTTGCAATGCTTTTCGCTCGAGTTTTTTATATTCGGAGATCTTTCGATATTGGTCAAAACTGATTTTAAAATACTGTGCAAGTTCGGTTGTAAGTTTCGTTCTTGAAGTTTTTATAAAGTAAGAAACAAATAAAGGGACAACATTTTCGTCTTCTGTATAACGACCGGAATTAAAGCTGCGCAGGGCCGAATGTAACGCCAAAACCGACACCGACTTTAATTCGTCTATAGATAGAGAAGAAAAGCCCGGAAAATGTTTGTTTTTATAAATTAACTTCCAAAAGTAAGCATACAGAAAGTCAAAAACCTGCTTTTGTTCTAGCTCAACTCTTTGGATTTCTAAACTGGCACTACCAAAAAAAAGCAGTTTTTGTTTATTCAAATTGTAATGCCGCAATAAGTCGCTAATCAATAGAGGGTAGTCAGAGCGAAGTGATTTTTTTGCTTCAGTTTTGTCAGACTGCGTAAGCGGGCTTGATTTTGAACTCAGTGCATTCTGACAGGACTCGATCGATTTCGCGGCAATATTCGTCGCTGATACCACATTCGAAATGAATCCTAGGCTGATAAGCGACAATATTTGAATCATAAACAAATCCATTCTGTTATATATTTTCAACGCCACCGGCTTAGAGATACCATTAAGTTGTAAAAGGTAAAAGTTAAGATTCCAAAAATTTTAGCGCATGATATGGCTTTGAATGACGGACGTATTGAAAGAGGGTTTAAGAAAAGTCGAGTCCATATTTTAAAGCAAAAAATGAAAACTCATCTTATTCACTTTGATCGATAAACAAGTAATCATCTAAAAAAATGGTACGACAAAATGGCCAAAGCATTCCTGAAGCTGATTTGGCCGTATAGTAAGTGACTATTTGAAATTTTCCATCGTTTAAGCTCTTTTTAATTACGACACGCTCGCGAGTAATGTAATTGAATTTTAAAATGAAGTGATTGGTGTTTCCAGCTTCGCTAGTAGTTACTAAAATCATCGTGTTTGGTGAATCACTAGCAACTAGATTTTGAGCAGCATTTTGATAATCCAATTCGATGGAAAATTTTTTCGATTCGATGTCATCTTTATGTTTATCATACTTGACTTGTAAGACTTTTTCGTTAATCTGCTCTACTCCTCCAATTGGAACACCAGATAAAAGTCTAAATTTGGAATTAAACGGTCCATTCTTCAAACCAGTCAGCCGTAAAAAAGCTTCCTCAGTATTTGGTGTGTCGTAACTGAATCTACCAAGGGTAGAAAGTTGAAAATTACTGCTGTTTAAAAGAGCCACAAGAATCCGATTGTGAACAATGATGAAGGATTTTCTTTTTTCGCTAAACTTAATTTGTAGATTTGGAGCTAAATCAGCAACAATATCATCTGGATCAGTAGATTTTGCAATCAATTCAGCGGTCTTGTAATACTTATTGATTGCAAATTTATCTCTATACGTGGCGATCAAATGGTGTTCCGAAGCAGGGATTAGCAAATTTAGTTTCTTTGCTTTTTCAAAACTTAACAATGGAATTTGTTTTTGGTTTGACTCTTCTGCAACAGAAGCAAGTTGATCTAATATATTCTGACATCGAGAGGCGTTAACTATTGATTTCACTGGCATAGCCAGAACCGACTCCGCCAAAACGAAAAAGATAAATGCTTCGAAAATCAATTTTTGTCCAATTCTAAATAGAGAACTAATTCAGCCAATACACACGTCACTATTTTAGCTTGCAACGAGTTACGATAACCCAATAGGCAGACTGCTCTTGGCGCTGACTGCCAATCAATACTAATTTATTGTCGAATTGCCAACTGATTTTTTCGATCGGTTAGAACCTATTGATTGGCAAACTACCTGACTTTTCCTAAATTTTTCTCACTACAAATGTAACTCGTTAAAATCATTTGACTTACCTTCAAAAAACCCTCATTGTAGTGAGATTATTCTTCT
>JAYVPO010000131.1:0-22017 GCA_043757325.1 bacterium | reverse complement strand
TTTTGATCGATCGCACCTTTGATCGTGCAAATTGAGATTTCTCCGGTTCCTGATTGCGGAGCAGAGGAGTTGACATATGCGGTATCAATTTTTAGTTGAGACGCAACATATGCGCCGCCACCGTCGATAGCTTTTCCACGGTTTGCTGCCGAAACGCGCATTGCGCCAACAGCAACTACTGTTCCGCCATTTTCTAAAATGAATGTCTTGCCAGCATCACTTGCATGTTCGCCTTGTTCCATATTTACAAACGGGATGGCATTAAAAGTAAGCGATGCACCCGAAGGAGCTGGTTCTGGGGTTATTCTTGGCGCGATAGTGGGTGTGATTGACGGAGAAGCGGTTGGAGCTGTTGTCGGTGCGATTGTGGGCACAGCCGTTGGCGCGGCAGTCGGCATAACTCGCGGTTGAAACGTAGGTCCTGGCCTGAGCGGAGGTAATGGAGTGCTTTCTGGCTTTACGGTAGCTTGAGGATTCGGCGTTGCTGCAGGACCGGTAGCACCACCGCCAGTACCCCTGAAACTTGACGTGCAGGACATAAATAATGTTGTGATACCAAACAGCACACCTAGTCGGCGGCGTGATTCATTTTTTACTGGAGCTAGGCTCATATAAAACCCTCTAGATTTTTGACTACATTGATTGTTGTTCAGTACTGATATAGCAATTCATATGCCAATTTTTGCAGTAAAGATTTCGGAGCTTTACACTCGACTTTAATGTCTAAGCAATGGTCACACCTGTTAACGGATTGGTAAAAAATATTGGAGCGTGTTTTAAATCAAGTTTTATTCAGCAAAAATGTCATTGATTTTTTTCACAATAGTGCCTTTTGAGCACGTCGAGGGAAACGAATTGAGATTAATGATAGAAGTCGTTCAGTGTTTCGACACATTCAAATCTCTAGTCACATCGCACTCGCAAATATTTTTGGGTAAGAGTTCGATATCGTAGAATTTTGTATGCACAGTTTCAGGTTAAAAGTATGGCGTTTTATTTGCATATGGATATTTGAACTATTATTTTGAAAGGTCATTGTTATGAAAAGATCTTATTATCTTTTTTTTATGCTTATAGCTTTAAGTACGGCTTGTACAAAAAACACGGGTTCAAACGTGAAACTCGACAATGGCGCAAGGGTTTTCAAAGACGATTCAGAAAAAATTCCGGGTGTGGTTTACATTGGCGGATGCACTGCGACAGCGGTATCTGACACAACCTTAATTACAGCGGCCCACTGCTTAGCGCAAGGAAATAGAGTTTGCATCGCCGGATCAATAACGTCCGATCAAGCAAAAGGCGAATGTACTGACAACGTTACTAAGCCAAGCAATTATGTCAATGCTGTCCAAAATCCGGAACCGGATTTTGCCATAGCTATATTCAAGGCTAATACGTTTACGAGTTACTTTCCTGTGTCACTCGGAGAGCTTAAAGTAGGCGATCCAGTTTTGATGGTTGGATATTCGAAGCTTAAAAATTTAAACCAACCGAATCCTGAAAATGAGGATAATAGAGGATCAAAACGTTGGGGCAAAAATAGAATTGCCGCCTTTTCTCGTGGCTATGCAACTCGTTTAGATGGAACCATTGACGGTGCCGGGTTATCACAAGGTGATTCTGGTGGTCCGCTCTTTAATCAAAAATGTGAGCTCGTAGGCGCCGCATCTACTCGTGGTGACTCGATGAGTAATCATTCAAACTCTTCAGCCAATCAAGCATTTTTTAAACAAATGGAAGCAAAAGGGGCTTACTTTTGCGGGCTTACAGGAAATGATGCCGCTCGTTGCGGTGGCAGTTTAGCCGGGCCAATTTCGGACGCTGGAAAGACTTCCGACGGCAGACCAGTGTTTCCATGCGGTTTAAATGCTGGGTCAGGCAGCAATGGTGACACGCCGAATAAGATTAATAATGATGGCTTGAGCGATTCGGAAATTAAAATCAAAATTCACGAAAATTCGTTAGCTGACAATCCATTGGCTATATTTTCGGTGGCAAAACAAACGACTTATATCGAAATTTGTGCGACAGCCACCATCAACGATTGTACAAGTGCAAACGGAACTTACATAAAGGTTCAAAGTGGTTTTGCCCTGGGGTCTCGCAAAGCAATGTCCTCGAAAATAGATGTCAAAAAAAATGACGGAACAAAAGATTTTGTCATTATCGCACGAGACGACCAAGACGCTATTGTTGCAAGCCGTACTTTTACAATTAAATCGAACTGAACTGATATCTCAGATAAATTCTGTTTAAGGAGTTGCGAAAAAATGCCAAATGATTCGTTAATCTAATCCTCGGTAAATCACGACGGAACAAACTCGGATCACTACCGCCATTTCAAACGAGTTAGAAAGTGTTAACAAATCGTGTTCGAAAACTTAAATTGCAACAAGTGCTAATCTTCAATTTATTCTGGTTCGTCGTCATCTTTACAAGGATCAGGTTTCTTAGATTTCAAGGAGACAATCCACGTAGTCAAAATCGCAACTGTGTCTGCCGAAACTGCAGATGCTGGTGGAGGAGGCATCTTTTTCTCTTTTACGATGTTCAAAAGAAAACTTTTCTGCGCGCAGCCCGCTAATATTATTTTCTTTGGTAAACCTTTCGTGCCAGCAGGAGAACCGTCGTCTACTAACGCAGTTAAATTTGATAAATTTGTATTTCGATTTTTGCTAGTTGCCTCGCTATGGCAGCCTATGCAAAATTTGTTTATAAACTGCTGTTGTACACTTGAACCAGTCGCCTCTAAAGGGGCACTCGAAGGCGTAGGATTTGGCGGCCCGGGTTTCGCATTGGCGTCGGCACCGTCATTTTTAACCGACGGTGCTGGACTAGGTTGTGCCGGCTGACTACTTGGAGATGGATCGACGTCGTCAGTATTTTTAGTACTGCACCTTCCAAGTATCATGCAAGAGATTGAAAGCAACACAAGTAGCACTCTCATTAGAAATTCCCCCGGACCATTTTCAATACATCAAAAACTTAATTATCGTGACACTCTATCGCTGTTTCATGCTGATGACACAGGTAGTTGTACTCCATCGCCATGCCGTCGTGATTGATATAGATTTTCACTTTACCATCGACTCCAGACTTCCACGTTTTATAACCTGTCGAATGATCGATCATGTCGGCATGATCCGTTTTAAATTTCGCAATCGCGATTTTTGAAACGTCTTGAAGCTGATCGATGTTAAACCCTTCTGCAAACATCACCGAAGAAGCGAGAGCCACTGCCAAACCAAATACAAACTTCATAAAAAATCCTCCCAATTTAAGTTGTTCCATTTAATGGTACTCCTACATTTGTTTGTTTGTGACAAAACTTTATTGTTTGCAAAAAATATTTTTACTGTAGTGTAAAGATGATGGTGGTTTTTTATCTTTAGGTACGTCAATTTGTCGTTACTTATTAATATAAAAAAAAGGGGGATCTCGTGGTCGTATTGCTATTCATCAATATATTTTTGTCTTTTTCCAATTTAGCTTACGCGCAGTCGCCTAACGACAGTGGCGAGTTGAAAACAGGAACATGGGTTGGAAGCCTAACTTATTTCAAACCTCATCGATCTGTTATTGCCGCTAGATTTGATAACTTTTTATTTCAACCTGATAACAGTAAAGAATTTCCTCGGATGCAGGCGCTATTAAAAACTTCACGAGGCGGATTTGACACCGCGGAATACAATACTAACTATATCCAAAACATCGATTACGATTTCGATCAAAACATTGTGACCATAGATTCAGATGGGACAGATTTGGTGTTGGTTGGCAAACTTTATAAACAACCGAAACTAAACTTTGCCGGTACTTTTTCCTCCAAATCATCGACGGCTTCCGGTGGTTTTTATTTTGAATTTCAAGATGACGAACCGGACGAAGGGGTCACAAGTATTCAACCATCCGCGCAATTTGTATCTACAATCGGTGGGCAATATGAAGGCACGTGTAACGATAGGTATCTGAAATTACAGCTAGAGCCGCGTCGCGATGAATCCAAAAAAGTAAACTTGGAATGGCCTTATACATTTTCAGGACGTATTGGCATGAAAGATGATGTTGCATGTAGCACACCGGAAGACGATAGTTCTAAGCAAACCTGTCTTTTTAAAAGCTACTCGCGCGGAGCATTTGATGCGCACAACGCGCTGATGACTTTATCTGGAGAACAAAGTTCTGATACATGTCGAGTTAACAACACAGAATCTTTGACTTGCGATTTTGTTATTGGACCTGTCAGATTCCAGAAATGCTTATTCCAAAAAAAATCTTCCCCTTCAAATAAATATCACATGTTCCCGAGAAAATTTAATTTCCAGCCAACACCCGCGCAGCGAAAAGATATTCCGCAGGTAGCACCGCCGAAAAGTGCGGAGCTTGTGCGCGCACTGAGCGGCAAATTTACGGGGTATCTTCATCATGAAAATAGTGATCGTTACCAGGCGGCATCACTTTATGTTTCAGCCACCACGTCAACGGAGAATATACATATCCCGAATATGGTCTCTATTTCAACAAACTTGACATTGGATTTTGTAGATCAACCCGCTGTTTCGTTATCCTATGGAATGTCTAGAAGATCGGCATATTTTAGGCCAGGTTACGTTTTATCTGATGCCAATGGCGACGCGATTGTATTAATCGACGAGTGGAAGAGTGAATATATTTCAGGAACTTTGTTTTCGAAGACTTATGGTCGTGTTGGCACCATTCAATTATTAAAGACACTTACTGCTCCGCCACTGCCGAAACAGGTTAATTCGCTCGGACATGTCGTAGGAAACTATATTGGTCCTGGAACTGGCGGGTCTGGGTTGCCGGTGGACATTTGGTCATTCAGTCTTAACGCTGTGTCGCAAAAATCAAGCTATCTCATTCCATTTCCCAAAATATTTGGCAACGGCTCTTTTAATTCAAACCTTCCGAATTTTCCTGCACAACCGATTGCCATTGGCGATGGATTCTATGATTTTTTCTCCAACAATTTTTCATTCACTCGAGATTATGGCAGGGAAGGTTTATTTTACGTAAATGGCAATAAACAAAAAGATAGCCTATTTTTGTTTTGGGCAAATGCCCCTCGCTTTGGTGTATTTCTTTCAGAATATGGACTAATCGAATACCGTCCGCAGTCACTGTTAAAAGGAGATTTATAAATGGATCATGCCTTAACTCGTAGAGACCTTATTAAGTCAAGCGCCGTTGCGGCCCTTGCGACCGGTATGGTTGCAGCATGTGGAAAAAGCGATGCGCAAAGTAATAATTTAAACTTCCAGGATCAAGAATCACAGCCGAAACCATTGCCAAAACAAGCTGTGCCATGTGTTGCACCGGGGATTCCAACATTGCCTTATAAACTAGACGGCAATAAAAAAGTATTCGAATTAACTGCAGAACCAGTAACTGTCTATTTTCCAGATGGTAGCGATCCTCACGGTGTCAAAAAACGACCTATCAATGCCTGGGGCTACAACGGGTCAATGATCGGACCAACAATTGAAGCCACGGAAGGAGACACGGTAAAGATCATCTTTAAAAATAACCTTCCCGACCCCACGACTGTCCACTGGCACGGGCTTCATATTCCAATAGAAATGGACGGGATACCAGATATTTCACAGCCTATGGTGAAGCCTGGAGAAACTTTCATTTATGAATTTACGTTGGAGCAATCAGGAACTTATTTCTATCACTCGCACGTTATGCAAGCCAAGCAAGTCGGTTTAGGATTGATGGGTTTTTTTATTATTCATCCAAAACAACTTGAGCCTTGGCAAATTGTGGACCGAGATTACGCTTATTTTTTGCAGACGTGGATGATTCAACCTGGAAGCCCCGTACCGGACACATTGGAGATGTCTAATTTTAATTATTTCACAATGAACGGCTTACCCGGTCCTCTGATAACACCAATGACAGCAAAAGTCGGTGAAAAAATCAGGATTCGAGTGGGGAACTTGAGCATGATGGCGCACCCCATTCATTTACACGGACATACATTTAAAATTACCGATTGGGGTGGAGGGTTTTTGCCCGAGCATCAACACATTTCAGCTAATACAATAAACGTTAGTGCAGCTGAGATCAGGTCTCTAGAATTTGTAGCCAAGCGTCCTGGAAAATGGTTGTTCCACTGTCATTTCAGCCATCATACGATGAACGATATGCATCGCATTCCTATTCCAGGCCAAGGTGGTCACGCTGGTCACATGATGGATATGGGAGGAATGCACACCTATATCGAAGTAACTTGAAGGACCGGCTGCTGCGCGCTTTACTTAGACGCTCTTCAAAAGAATGGACGACTGTGGCGAATTCTTTTATACATTCGATCCGGCTAAAAATGCGAAAATTCCAGAGGATAAATTAGGTTTCACAGCATGTATAAAGCTTCTTTTATTTTATTTCTCTTGGCATAGGAAGCGGCAGCGGTCTTGTCAATTAACCGAAAGAGATTTTAAAATTGTTTCAACATCTAGTACGACATAATGTCGCACCTAAAAAATTTGGTTTTTTTATTCCCGACTATCTTTTTTGTTCGATCTCTTGATATATTCTTGGTTACGTGGCCAATACTTTTGCAATTTAAAGAATTTAGGCTTGTAATGAATCAGACCCTTTTTTTGGCAAATTTTGCGTTTTTATTAAGTTCATGTAGCTTTGACGAGAGGCGTACTCCAAAAAAATCAACGGCCACCGGCAGCGCAAATGTAGACTCATCGCAAGATGCCTTTTCTTTTTTACAAAAAAATTTATTCAAGCCGACATGCGAAGGTTGCCATAGTGCTACTCGCGCGAGTGGTGGGGTGACTTTGATCCAATACGATTTTGTTTTCTCAAGGCGTTTCGACATTGTCAAAGCAGTGGCGTCAAGGCGAATGCCCCCGAATGGCTCGGTTGATGATTCTGTCGTCCAAAACCTCAAATGTTGGGTTAGTCTAGGCGCGTCGACAAATCTAAAAGCATCCGACATTCAAGAAAAATCTGGAAAGTGTCAATGAGGGCAATTTTTGTACTACTAACAGTCTTTCAGTCAACGACCTCGGTAGCGCTTCCAGAATTTTCACGTTACGGATATTTTTCGTGTACGTCGTGCCATGTTTCTCCAGGTGGCGGCGGTCTATTAACTCCTTACGGCAGAGGGTTTACTGAAGAAAAGCTCGCAACTTGGTCGCGTGAAAACGCGGGTGAAGCGTTCCATGGGTTAGTCAGGGAACCGTCTGAAAAAATTTTGATCGGCGGTCACTGGCGGCAGATGCAGTATTACGAAAGTGGATCTGAGCGTCACCGTGGTCGTTATTTTCCTATGCAAAGATCGTTGGAGTTAGGGGTTTTGGGAAGTTCATTTGGGCTTGTCGCAGATGTTCATATAGAAGATGCGCAAGATAACCCGACGCGAGACAACACAGTTCTTATTTCACGAGAACATTACGCCCGCTATGTCGCCTCAGAGAATTTTCAAGCACGGGTGGGTCGGTTCTCGCCGAAGTTTGGGCTTATGATTCCGCAACATCCTTCCTACATTCGCAGTGGACTGGGATTTTTTCCTGGCTCCGAAACATACAACGGCGAAATCGGGTTTTTCTCGGAAAACCATGAATTTATTTTTTCATATATTTTTGGCGAAGGTGGTGGGCCTTTACGTGGCGGGTCTTACTTGCAAACAAGAATTAATAAAGCAGCAGGAGCCTCAGCGTCTTACTCTACTTTTTTGTCCCATAAAAATCGTGTATCAATCAGTTTGCTTAGATACTTTTCGGAAGCTAAAACTCGTAACGTCGTCGGCGTGAGCGGATCTTTTGCCCTGGGGCAGTCATTTGGCTTTTTGACTGAAATGGATCTTGCTTTTCTTCAGTCTCAAAATGGAACGAGTACGCGCAACATTACAAGTTACAATAAAATTTTTTACGAAAGTATGCGTGGCATTTTTCCCGGGATTTTATTTGAACGATTATTAAGCGAAAGTAATGGACTGGAAACGCGCGAAGACACGTTCGGATTGATCACTCAGTGGCATCCTCGGCCTCACTTCGAAATTGAATTGTTTGTTGGAGGCCGAGTTTCAAGACCTGAATTTAGTTATTCTGATCTCGCATATTTGATGTGCCACTATTATTTATAAAGGAGAGACTTTAGATGCAAAGTAAATTTTTATGCGGGCTGTTGGGGATTTTCTTGATTTCACAAGCTCAAGCCGAAGAATACAAAATAATTAAAGATCAAAGTAAGGTGACTTTTTTTGCGAATGCGACACCAGGATTTCTCAAAATTAGCGGCGAAAAAGGCCATGCGGAGGGAATTTTGCGCTACGAAGATCATAAATCTTCTGGGGAAGTTAATGTTTTTCTAAACGACTTTGTCACGGGAATAGACTTACGAGACGAGCACATGAAAGGCAAATATCTTGAGACGGCAAAATATCCGCAGGCGAAATTAAAATTGATAGATCAAATTATTGACCCCAATAATGTAGGTGCGCAAAATTTTAACGGGCTACTGACTTTAAAAAATGTAGAAAAACCAATCTCCGGGACCATAACATTTGCTCGAGGAGATACAAAAAAAACCAGTGCCGACGCAAATTTTTCAATTTTACTAAAAGACTTTGGAATTGAAACTCCGGTTTATAAATTGGTAAAAGTAGCAGAAAAAGTAGATGTTAACGCAGCTCTCGAATTCGAAATCATACGATCGGCGCCCCCATCGACTCGTAAATGAGGATTCGGTAGAAAGTCACTTTTTTGTAGGAGTTGAATTGAGCACATTTCCGTCGAAACTACGTCCTGGTAATGACGTAACCATTCATCTGCGCACGACGCCTCGGGCTCCCGTTTGGGCCCGAAAAGAAATCTTCATTGTCGATCCGCTAGGAAGGCGCTCGCTGTGTTTAGACCGGAATTTGCCGTTGCTACCAATTCATTTTGACCAAGACGAGTTTGATACCATTCGCAAATCAGCAATTGGTTTTCAGGCGAATCCCTTACTGATGGCAGCGCGTTACCTCAGCCGCGACAGTAACGATACGGACTACTTCATAAAAACTTTGATCGCGTTGCGTGAGGCAACCCATCTTTACCAGACATTTAATGTGCCTCTCGGTGCGCCACTGGGAAAATATCAGGTTGAACTCAAAACTTACTGCGAGGGCGAAGTAATCAAGTCCGGGACTGCAGCAACTGATTTTTTCTTCGTAGAACAGCTAAACTTGCTGGAAGTTGCCGCGTCGGGAGAAACTTTTGACGCGGTTGTAGAAAATCCGTCGACAGAGTCCGTTATCGGGCGTCTGTGTGACCGATCTGCAGAAGACACCGGTCATCCTGAACGCGGTATCCGGCTTATCGAATTACACCCAAAATCGACAACTAAAATTACGGTCAATAACAAGTCGGCCTTTATTGTTTACGCTGGAGGTTCGGAAATTTTAAAGTTAAGTGCAGCTGACGATCCTTTTTGCATTAGAAATCAAGCGTTTCAAACGCTAGCAAAGCCGAGCGGGATTACCTTTTTATTTCATAACAGTGTTGATCGACAAAAAGCTTATGAACTTGATGACGATGCTCAAAAAATTTGGCATCTAGCAGGCAGATTTTCAACCAGAACGATGGTTAAAACCGAGAAAAATGCGGATAGTTATGATCGTATGATCAAGCACGGCTTGATCTTAGAAGTTTACTAAATACATAAACCGATATCTTTTAAGTTTTGGTAAACTTGAGGTTTTTCCTCATTATAAGCTTCCGGGCTGTCGCGCTGACCTACTAAAAATCTTTCAATTGTATCGTCTATGGTAAACATTCTGTAATACGGATATTTATTTGCCCGGACAAATATCAGTTTCATGCTGACAGGGCCGGGTAGAGGCCGCAAGTCGGGGTTTTTTACCAGCAGGCGATGTATTGAAGGTATGTCATAGGTGAGATTAATTATTTTAAAACTATTGTGAGCTAGGAGAGATCCCGCAGGTAGTGGCGTATCAGCGGGAATTTGTCTACTTACGTAAGCTCTGGCATAGTCGTAAAGAATCATGTCGCGAAGAAATGGATTTTCTTTTTCTAACAGCCTTTGACAACGACTATCATTTAAACAAAATTCAAGAAAATAAATGCCTAAAAAGGGGAGAGCTGAAGACTTACGTTCAGGTTCAAAAAGATCAACGTATAGCGTTTCAAGAAGCTTAGAACCTATATAATTTTTTGAGGTTTGCATCACTTCAGTTGCGTCACGTTGTCGAAGAAACCGCATCTTAAAGCCGAATTTTCGAACTAGAGGATCGTTTGCCATGGCCTGAAGCCGCACTCGTTCCTCGAACGAAAATGGCACGTTTAATTTTGCTTCAACGTCAGTCCAACTTAAATCCGGGAACCGAATCAGATGTGCCATGCCAGTTTGAAACGCTAAAGAAGTCATGCTTAGGCGGCCACTTCCGCTGCGATTTCTTGTGCCCGTTCCAGTTCTTGGCGCAATTCGTCGAAGTTTGGAAATTCGCTTGTGCGCTCGATGATAGTCATGAATGAAGGTGATTTTTTGCAGACCTTGCTGTAGAGGCTCCACGATTCTTGAGAAATGGTATTGTCATGACTATCCATTAAAAATCCATCAGGGTCATAGTGGCCACCAGCCAAGTGTACGAGTTGAACGCTGTCTAGGTTAACCTCATCAATCCACACATTCGGGTCGAAGTTAAAATTAACGGAATTAGTAAAAACATTTGTGACGTCGAGCAAGAGTCCACAACCAGTCTTTCGCAAAATATAATTAATGAATTCCGATTCCGAGTAATCAACATTCGGAATCATAAAACGATTCGACACGTTTTCGATAAGAAACGGGACTTTTAGGCGGTTTTGTATTTTGTCAATTTTACGGCATATTTCGTCGGCAACATCTTGCGTAAATGCAATAGGAGTAAGAGCGTCGAGGTCAATACCATCGACTGTTGTCATCGATAGGTGCTCACTGAAATTTACCATATTAACTTTTGAGCCGATTTCCAGTACCCGATTAAGGTGGTCTTCATCTAAAGGCTGACTAGTTCCCAGGGACAAAAGCACTCCGTGCACAGCAACAGGTGTATCGTGCGCTTTTAACAAAGTTAGAAAGTCAGAATACCGGCCATCGAAAAAATTTTCCGGAATTATTTCAACGCATGAAAGAGTATTCAGATTCTTAGAAATCCCTTCTTGAATCCCGTAGGCCCATTCAAAACCAAAAGAAGCTCGCGTCATTTCGCCACCCTTTGCAAAGATTTTCTGTAGACGATTCATACGTGTGGGAAATTGTAAAAAAATCATTCACACAAACAAATCACCCGACAGAAAATCAAAGTTAAATTAGCCGCGACTACAACTGTGGCAGGCATGACAGCCGTGACAATGTGTATCTTCAACATTAACATTCACTGATTGAGCTTCTTCTACCACGATTTCTACGAATGCATTTGACATAAAATACCCCATGAATTACTGCGTTTAACTGAGTCCATTTAAAAATTAATTGGACCACCCACTTAACAGTTAAAACTTTAACGGCATAAATGTCAATTGCGTCAAACTGGCGCAACTGTTTGTTTTAGCTTAAAGATTCTATTTGGCTTTTTGTTGTAAATTTGGAGTTTTCTATTCTTGCTTGTTCGAAAATAGAAGATAAGGATGCGGGGCAGCAATGAATCTTAAAAACGCAAACAGCTCATCCTAAAAATTTAGGATGAGCCGTTTTTGATCAGAACTTTAGTGTTTGTGACCGCTGTGTCCATCGCCTGGAGGAGCTTCTGGTGGCTTAGGAGGAACTACTTCGGGCGGCTTAGGAGCTTCTGGTGGCTTAGGAGGAACTACTTCGGGCGTAGGCGGTTCAATTGGCTTAGGTGGCTCGCTTGGCTGTTTTCCGTCCGGCGAGAATTGCGCTTCAATCGATACGTCTACACTATCTCCAGACGACACGCACGAACCAATTTTGGTTGAATCGAAAATTGCTGCGTCTGCGGTCGAAGCCATACACATAACAATCTTCACGGGAACTGCAGCGCCTTTTTTTGCAGGCTGAGCAATCTTAACTGCAGATCCTTCGTTTTGGGTTGTAAAGTATATCTTGTCATTATATTTAATGGTTATTTGAAAAACGTAGGATGATCCGACTTTAAATTTTTTGCCGGTTAGATTTTGTTGAGTAAAAGCAGCAATATTATTCTTACTGTAGATCGCTGAGCTTGGATCGGGAGATGAACTTCCTGACGAGCTCTGCGGTTGGACAGAGACATCCATCTTTGCATTCTTGATAAAATCTTGCTTGGTATTCGAATCAACGTTTGTGACAAAAAGGCTGTCTAAGGCGGTAACTGGTAGCCCAACCTTTACATCAGCCAGGTCAGACCCAGAGTCTGTATTTCCATTACCCGCCGGTCCGGTCATTTTGCACGATATTAACGTGCTCAAAGTAGCGACGCTGAGAATTAAATTCTTCATGAGGGCTCCAAAGTTTCAAGTTGTTTATTCTTAGTTTTTAATACAATTTCCGTTCCACTTTTTTTCAAAATCATTAGTCAATCCCTCTAAGGGGTTGCATTTCTAATTTGAATTTTTTAAGAGGTGTACTAACCAAACTTTATACGATAACGACGAAACCGTCAAATCCCTAAACATCTCTATGCCAAAAATAAATAACAAATTATGTCCAGAAATTTGATTAAAAAAAACCGTCGAAGTAATCTCTAAGCAGCTAACATGTATCAAATTTCTTCAATATTTTAGCAACTTATAAAATTAACTTCATTTTATGTTCTGGCTGTCCGAAGCCACCTTTGTGTCAATTTGCAAAACGACACGAAGTGCCGCGTGGAATGCAAAACGATTGAGAAACTTTGAATTTAGAGGACTGCCAAAAATGAAAAACCCCGTCTTACACATTTTTTTCTCAATGCTTACCGCGATAAGTTTGCAGCTTTTTTCGTGTGGAAAGCAGGGTGGAAAGCAGACTTCCGGAAAAAAGAGCATTAGCGCCTCTACTTCAGATGTTGACACCAAAAAGAATCCGCAACAACTGCCTCAAATACCTGTTCCTGTAGGTCCAACGACACCTCCGTCCCAAGACAATCCGCCGAGTGCATCTATCCCCCAAAGTAAATTGAGCTGGAACGGCGCGGATTTTGTCGGAACTTCAAAACTAAATATTTTTCCGGTGGAGTAATATATGAATTATTCGTTACAAAAAAGATGTTTTCTCGTTGCCTTTCTTATCTCTGGATTAATTGCCTCGTGCGGGAAAGATTTCGATCCCAAGCTACTGTCGACAGAAGTTAAACAAATGAATTTCCAACAATTTATATCACAGGGTAGGCGTATTGCCGTTGGGTCTGCGGATCAAAATAGCGGAGCGCTCGGCTTGGCCCAAAGTGACAGAATTGTCCGTCTTGATCGTGACAATCAAAGTGGAAACCCGACGTGGATCGTTTTTGACGTGGAGCAAATGCCGTCAGTCCAAAAAAATGATCTTGTTAACTCGACACAAGATTTTATCGAGCAAAATCAAGACCTGGTACCAGTTAAAATACAAGATTTAATTTCGCCAACTAAGCAAACTCTGCAAATAAGCAGCAATTATATTTCTGTTTTTTTTCAAAGAAAACATGAAGGTCTGGAGGTTCGAGATAGCTTAGTCGAGTTTATATTTGCAAAACAAAATGATGAGTCTTACAGGCTTCGCGAAATCGTCGAGCGACATATTGGTGGTCAGCTGCCAGACAATAATGCTGCGTCGGTTTCTTCTGATGATGCTCTTTTGTTAATCGGGGCAGATATTAAATCCTTCCAGGGCATCGGTGACAGACAGCTTATTCTACCGGTCGAAGTTTCTCCCGGACGATACGAATACAAAAAAATCACAGAGCATAAATTTAAAAGCCTTGAGACAGGAATGGATGTGACGGTTTCCATTGAAAACAGTACACAAAAGATTCTAGAGGCATTTTCGAATCATGTTTTTGCACAGTCCATTGCAGCACAAGCGTATCAAAGAAATTATATGGATCCGACTAAAACAGCATTTTCTATTCCATTCGTTTCAATCGAATCTGGTACTTCAACTGTAAAGGCAGATGGACTCGGAGTTTTAAGTAGTCCAGTAAGTGGACCGGTGAAATTAATTCTTGAAAGCCAAAGAGAGGTCATTGTTGATGGGGGCCAAAAAACATCTTTAGACTTAAATTTGTCAGAATCAAATGCACCTGTTGCTTTTAAAAATAATGATCTTAACGCCGTGAATGCTTACATTGCAGTTCAGAGAGTGAACGGTTTTGTCAGAAAGCATTTGCTGACCAGTGAGGTCCCTTATCTTGATATGAAATTGAAGGTTAATATAAATGTGTCCGGCTCATGCAACTCCTATTACACCGGAGCAACTGTTAATTTGTTTTCTGCAGGAAGTGGTTGCGCGAACATGGCGACAGTTAACGATGTGATTTTCCACGAATGGGGACACGGGCTTGACGATTACACGGGGCGCCAGCAGGGTATTACAGATGGAGCATTTTCAGAAGCGATTGGCGATATTCTGTCTGCGTATAACGTTGGCGATTCAAGTATGGCGCCAGGGTTTAAGTCTAATAGCAAAAGAGGAATTCGTGAGATAAACAATCAAAACAGCTATCCAAAAGATCGCGGTGAAATTCACTTCGAAGGCTTGATTGTAGGAGGAGCATTTTGGGATCTACGCACAATGCTCGTTCAACGTTATGGAGCTATTAAAGGTGCGTATAAAGCGGAAGAACTTTTCTTACGGCATCTTTTAAATACCGATTCCTATCTGGAGTCTTATCAAAACGTTCTTCGGCTCGACAGCGAGAATGGATCTTCAACCAAAAAATCTCCAAATTATTGTTTAATTACCGAAGCGTTTGCAAAGCACGGTCTTGCAAAATCAGAAGCTGGCTGCGTTGACAATGTTGAACAAAACAAAGATCCTATACCCGTCGACAATACAATTTCACTGGCGGTCCAGGAAAACAAAGACGGAAGTGTTATGTTTGTCGCAGCTTCTAAAAATGTCGATGCAAGATCGGTAGATATTTGCTTAGTTGGACACGAAGCGTGTAAGACGGGTCAAAAAACTGATCAAACGTTGGATCTGGAAGGACAAAAAGATGGGTTATTATTTTTTACGAGCAGCAATAGCATTGCTTTAAAAGAGGGGCAAGAAATCTATCTTGTGGTTCGAAACCAAGCCAAGCAAGCTGTTGGTGCCCGGACAATAAAAGCAATGCTTCGATAGGCAATTTCGTAAAACCGTCTATCGAAAAATTGGGTTTTATAAGAAAGCTAACAATCTAGGCCTTATGACAATTATAGGACCCCAGAAGGATTGCTCGTCATTCAAATTGAGTTACTGAATTTTGCAGTATCTATTTATACGCCACAATAAAATTATGCGACGAGCCGGCGGGAGACCCCGCATTAAGATCCTCTCTTTGGCATAACCTTTCAACGTCAAGTCGAAAGTTTACATGAAGTGTAATTTTTGGACGCGGATGATGTCAGCGAGCAGCTAAAACCGTGGACAAATTAGCGGGTGAAGATAGCGCACCTGGTATTGGATTTATTATTAGCCAAACTGTGGCTTTTCCAAGATCAGTGCGAATATTTTTTTTGAGTACCTCAATGTCTCTAGGGCATGTACCCAAATTTGCCCTCAAGTATAAGCACACACTCAATGCGGGTCCGATTTTTGGTTTTTTGTGTCTTCTCAGTGCGTGTTGCAGTTTCTCGAAAATGTTTAATTCTTGCAAACAAAGTTTTATGCCAAATACCGAAATTTATAGATGTGTGAATTGGATCCAGGATTTAATTTATCAATCAAATTTTATTCACATCTCTTTGAGACTCAGAGCGAAATCGCAAATTTGAACAAAATATAAATACCCGTCTAGGCTAAGCGGAATTGATGAAGTTGAGGTATAATAAAATGTGACCGACAACGACCGATCCCTTTTACTTAAGATATATAGCTTTGCATAAATAAACGGTCATGTTTGTTTTACAATGGTAGTATTTTACCTTATATTAAGGGGAATTTACTATGCGAGCAAGGATGCTTGATTTACATTGGAAGACGAAACAGCATTTAAGCCTTCTAAAAAGGCACTCGGAACAGGATGGTCATTACCGGGTATCGAAGCGAATCCACGCAATCCTGCTTAATTCCACTGGATATACGAGTGGTGAAATTTCAGATTTTTTGAGTGTCCCGAGATCGTGTGTAACTGAATGGTTAGCGAGTTACGAGCACTACGGAATTGAGGGGATTTTAGAGGGCCATCGCTGTGGTCGTCCACGCGAGCTAAATGAGAAACAACTTGTATGGTTAAATGATATTGTAGAGAGCGGTCCAGTGGCCTATGGCTACGCTAGCGGAGTCTGGACTGCAAAGATGATCGGTCGAATCATTTGGGATGAATTTGAAGTCGAATATCATCCCAGCCATGTTTGGAAAATTCTCGATAAAATTGGTTTATCTCTCCAGCGCCCTCGGAAAATATTAGCTGCAGCAGATGCCTATAAACAAGATAGGTGGCGCAGATATACGTTTCCCAGATTAAAAAAAAAGCGCGGCAAGAAAAAGCTGCCGTGATTTGCGAGGACGAGGCCTCTTTCCGTCAAGATTCTACTCTTCATTCAACTTGGGCGAGAAAAGGTTGTCAGCCATTAATTCCTGTTACTGGACAACGAAAATCTGTAAAAGTTTTTGCAACGATAGATTTATTTACAACCAAATTAGTCTACCAGAAAAATTCAAAATTCAATGCTGATACTTATCTTGAATTTCTTGAAAAATTTTCAAGAAAATATCACGAAAAGAAAGTCCATTTTATTCAAGACAATGCGTCTTATCATAAAGACGAACGTGTTAAAAAATGGTTTGATAAAAAGAAAAAATGGATCACGGTTTATCACCTGCCACCATATTCACCTGACTACAATCCAGCGGAAAAGATCTGGAAATACGCAAGATCGGCAGGCACTCACAATCAATACTTTAAAAACGAAGCTGAAATAAATCACTGCGTAGATAAAGTTTTAATGGAAATTCAGCGGAATCCTTGTGTTTTTGAAAATTATCTAAAATCTTTCATTTAACAACATGACCGTTTAATTATGCAAAGCTATATAGATGCTTTCAAGGATAATAAATGTTCAGTCTTTCGATCTACGTAGTTCTCCCGATTGTCATATTAATATCTTCTTGCCAATCGCGACGGTCCCTGTCGGAGCTGCACGTCGTAAACGGCGATGAAGTTTCTCGGAGTGACGTGTTCGCAAGTAATGTTGGGTTCTTATCGGCAAATTCGGGCAGATGCACAGCCACTGCGTTGACTCCCTGGGTAGTCATAACTGCTCAACACTGTATTAATTTGCCGGCGATCCGGCCCGTGCAATTTAAAACATTGGATCAGCAATCCGTCTACCTTGATACGAGTAACGCCATCTTTTTTAAATCGGGGAGCATGACGCCTGACATTGCATTGATTCCCACTTTAAAACCATTAATACTATCTCAAAACATTTTAATCTCTGATCTTGATACTTTACCAAAAGAGCTTGTGGTCTACGGCGGCAGTAACAATAACTCCGCAATCAATAGCTCAATAAAAGCTCCTTCGTATGTTATGCGAAAGGCCAAAATGCAGGTTCGACGCACTGTCGAAAATAGATCGCACTATAATAATGTAGCTGAACGGCCAGCTGACTACGTTTCGCGCATGAATGATCTTTCAGCAAGCTCCAACGTGTCGGAGCTCAAGTTAGATCGTAATTTTTTTAAAAGCGCGGGTATCTGCCAAGGAGATAGCGGAGGTCCATCTTTCGTTATTGGAAATGATAAATCCTCGAAAATTATCGGAGTACATTCCAATATAAACGTTAGTACAGAAGTTAAACTTTGTAAGCGAGAAATTAAACTCGCACGTTCTTGGATTGATCCGTTAGGATATTTACTCAGTTTCAAATTTAAAAATCAAGATTCCAATAGTAATGCGAGTAAACCAGACGAGGATTTTCCTTATATGTGTGGAGATTTTTCTCTTGACGCAACAGGTGCTGCTGGCGGCGGCACTGCAATTATAATCGATAAAATGAGCGCTACGCACTTAAAAAAAATGGGTAAAAACTGCCTCGATGTTTCGCCTTTCTACAACTCGAAGGTCGATGATAATATTCCAGTGCCGATAGATTGGTACTTACCTCCAACTCGTTCTGAAGAAACTGGCGATGAACTCTGTCCACCATCGTCTCGGTATTTGACATTCGACGAAGCAAAAAAGTTTTATGATGGCATCGGATTGTCCCTGAGTGGAGGATACCCATTCAGCGTAGCCTTTTTTGATGACACCCAGAAGAAACTGAGAGCCTTGATTGGGCCCCCAGCATTTGCGAGTATTAATTCAGTAGATTACTGGTGCGAGGCTTCCGAGATAAACTCTGATACTTACCTTCCAGCGTTAGCCCCTGACCTTAGAAAGCTAACGCAAGAGATGGAGGATAAAGCTAAAACTTTAAACGGTAGCTTGCTGACGATCAATGTTCAAGCCTACCCCTATTTCCGGTTTCGGCCGGGCATGACAGTAGATCAATTGAAAGTTCGAGCTATTGAATTGCTGGATAAGTATCGAAATCAGTTTAAAGAAGACGAGGCAAAAAATATTTTATCTGAATTAAACGCAAACTCATTTACGACTGTGTTAAATTTTCCTGGTGTAGAAGATAGCTCGGGTTTTAGTTTAGATTATTCTAGTTTGTGGACGCTCGCCATCGAACAAAAGCCTAACCCAGCCAAAGATTTCCAGTTAGACGGTCGTGATTATGAATTTAAAATCTGGAAACAAATCTCCCTCGAGCCGGGTGAGCACTTACTGTCAATAAATCCTAATTTATCAGACGTTGGATTCGTTGAACCTGCAAAGTCGACAGCAAATGATTTATATAACGAGCCATTGCAAAGTCCAAAGATAGAATGCACCTTGCTTAAACAATTCGGTACAGTAAATATTTGCTCGAAGATCAAAGTGATTGTACCTCAAAACGAACAATCAGGAAGAACTTTCAGTTTTTTAAATCTGCAATTAAAAGTTATTTCATCAGTAAATTAATAATTTTTTAGTTACGAGACCCCTTGCTATATCTCTCGTGTTCTTGTGAACGCTCAGTAAGCCTATTGCTCAGAATAAATGATCGATCTATTTCGTCGGGAAATTTATAACGCCTGTTCTTTTCTGAAAATGCCCAAACCGGTCTTGCATATTCACTCCTAAAATCAAATTCGCCGATGTTGGCTCGACCGTGAGGGTAAAACCTTTTGCATCAAAATTTAATTTTTGATCGAAAGTTGTAGGATAAGCTGAGGCTAGTGGTTTTTGATCCTTTGTAAAATCTAAAGTGACTTGAGTAATGAAGTTTTGCGACAACAACGTCATCACGGAGGCGAGCTCTGAGACATCGACCACTTTTCGATGGAGGGGAAATCCACTGGTGTCAGTGCTAGCAATTTGATATTTTAAAACACTGTCGTCATCAGTCCCAAGCATCAATGTTGCGATGGAAACAGGCGTATTTTTACCACTAATCGTAATACCGACATTCTTTAAATCTTTTGTTACTTCGAGCCCTTCCATGCCTGGACTTGGTGCGCTGTCCGAAACAAATACAATTTGTTTTAATGAATCTGCAATGCCGGTCTGCAATAATTTCCTTGCTTGAATCAACGCCTTGGCGTAATCAGTGCCGCCACCAGCGTGACACAAAAAGTCGGCTGAGGTTCCTGAATTTGAACGTTTCACGCTCTTTTTAATGTCTGCATAAATATCGTTGAGATTTTTGAAAAATTTCGAAGTTGAATCTTGCAATTGATCATCAAATGTCAACACAGAAAATTCGCTTGCGCCATTTTCACCAATGCCTTTAATTGCAGCTTCTAACGCTCGCAGTCGGTTGCAGCTGCCGTTAACAAGCGGATCGATGGCGTCCATCGATCCAGATACATCAACTACAAACACGATGTCACGCGCGAGTTGCAAAGTCGGGCACGCTTGACCAGACACATTAAGTTGAATCTGCGGCGCCATAAGGCTGCTGTTGATAGCGTGCGGTCCTTCGTTCGTTAAATTATATGCCTGTCCCGTTGGGACAGTCTCGGACTTTGTCCCGCAATTCCAGCTCCAATTAACTGTTTCAATAAGTTTTGGGGCGGCGTTTGCTACTGCCGGGGCGGCAGTCGGTTGTGGTTGCGTCGCTCCAGAACTTAAAAAATTAGTCTGACGACCACAGCTTTGAATTATGCAAACAATCATGGGTATAAATCTTAACCGTACGGACATGTTTAAATCCTCTATTGTAAATCTTAACCGCTATGACCCGTCAAACGGTGCGTCGGTACATTCGGGTCGCAATTTGAGACGCTAGCGTAACCGGCTAATATTGCGTATATTTTCTATCTAGAATTATTTCCATGTGGAAAGCGTGCGTAAATTGCGCGAGCGATTAAAATTGTGGTGCTTTTCGGGTTTTACCGGAACAACTCACAAAAAATATTTTACCCGGGAATATTCTAAGTTCTCCCTTTGCATTCTTTTCACATGCATATGTCAAGGTGGCGACAACTTGTGAATTGGTTTCGCAAAAATATCCATCCAGAACGTTCGATTTAATGGATTAGCTAAAAAGTGCATTTCAGATTTGCTAAATCAAAAACAAAAATTACTGAATTTTTTGGTGAGCCAGGTGAAAGTGGAAGTTGTGAGCATAAGTTCGCTTGCGATTTATAATGATTATTCGACTAAGATGACGCCTCTGATCATATTCATTCCGCAGGCGAATTTAACTTCGCCTTTTTCTAATTTCCCGAGTCTAATTTTTACCGTTTTATTAAGCGGAAGTTTTTCAGAAATTTTTTTGCTCGGTATGGCGATTTCTTTAGCGCACGTCTGATCCGTCGTTCGCGTGACGTTTAAAGTCAAGTCAGTTCCGGGTAAAACTTTTAGTGAGTCGGGTTCGAATCCCTTGTCTGTAACTTTAATTTCGACGGTTTTATTTGCTGATTTTGAATTTTGAGCAAACACATTTTGAGTCATGACGAGAAATATCAGCAACAATTTTTTCATAGCGGTTTTTCCTTTAATTTCGGGATCGAGTATTTCTTCCATTCAAAAAAAAGCACAGGGTAGACAAGCAATTCTAACATAAAAGAGGTCAAAAGGCCGCCAACCATAGGAGCTGCGATGCGTTTCATCACATCAGATCCTGCTCCCGTGGACCACATAATTGGAATGAGGCCTAAAAAAAGTGCTGTCACTGTCATCATTTTGGGGCGAACTCTATGTACTGCCCCTTCGACAATGGATGCGCGTAAATCTTGCCAATTATTCATAGCATTATTCTTAACACGGTCATGAAATGCCATGTCCAAGTACATCAGCATAAAAACCCCGGTCTCGGCGTCAAGCCCCATAAGTGCAATCATCCCAACCCAGGTCGCAATCGATATATGATATCCCAGTAACCACATGAGCCACACTGCTCCGATAAGTGAAAACGGAACTGCGAGCAAAACAATAATCGTTTTTATCCAAGACTTGGTGTTGAGGTACAGTAAAAATGCAATTAAAAAAAGCGTTAGCGGAATCACTAATCTTAGGCGCTCTTTTACGCGTGTCATATTTTCAAATTGGCCGCTCCAACTGAGAGAATACCCGGTGGGGAGAGTAACACTTGCATCTAAGGTTTTTTTCGCCTTTTCGACAAAACTTCCAACGTCGGTTTTGCTTGAGTCCACATCAACAAATACATAGCCTACAGGCAGCGCGTTTTCATTCCGGACCATGCTTGGTCCTTCTGATAGGCTTATTTTGGCGACGTCGCTTAAAAAAGCTCTCATTCCTGCTGCGCTTTGCAGTTGGATCCGGTTGAGATCTTCAATACTTTGTCTTTTTTCGCGCGCAAGGCGAACTTGAATTGGAAACCTCGCGCGCCCGATGAA
>JAYVPO010000130.1:0-22145 GCA_043757325.1 bacterium | reverse complement strand
CCTGATCCCTGATCCCTGATCCCTGATCCCTGATCCCTGATCCCTGATCCCTGATCCCTGATCCCTGATCCCTGATCCCTGATCCCTGATCCCCGTCTCACCGATTCCTGTCCCACTGATTCCCATCCCACAGTCCCACCAAATCCCTCTTTCCCTCCTAAAGATTAGAATCCTTAACCTTCAAATTAAACCGAGGAAATCCTGGAAACACATCATCGCTAATAAAGCTCACACTAATTTTATATTTTGCAGGATCAGTATAAGTCTTCAAATCAAAATCCATTGCCCTCTTGCCTTGGTCCAAAAAATCACTTTCGTACACCTTATTTTTCCCATCCATCACCGATGCAGCCCACCGAAAATTCGCAGCAGTCGAAAATGGTCCTCCAGAAAATTCAATTTTGCGCACAGAATTTGACACCGTAGATGCCTTAACCGAAACATCCGTAAACGTCTCGCCAACAAATAAAAATGGATACTCAGCAGCAACTTTTTCGGACTTTTTATTAACTCCCTCAACATGTAAAAACACAACTTGGTTTGCCGCCGGTAAATTAGCACTCTTTAACAAAACTTTTGCACCCCAGAGTTTGTCGTTAGCACTTCCATCATTATGCAGTCCATCATCATACAAAGAATTTTGCGACCAGGGCGTTAGATTTCCATCGGTTATGCTCTCAAATTGAGCTCCACTCAAAATTTGGTCCGGCCCAACAATTGTTAATGCCAAATTAGATAATTCGGAAGCATCAGCCGTACGTGCATTAAAAGTTGCATAATATTTCACACCATCAGCTAAGATGACTTTTTGGAGTTGCACGCCAAAAAAATCCACATACGTTCCAAATTGATGAGTCGATTTAAAACTTTCGAAATCTTTTTTGTCGGTGACTAAATTATTGGCCATAAATTTAACATTTGTTTTCGAACTTAAAGTCATATCCTTTCCAGAGATGGTAATTCTTGAGATCGCGTCGGTAACCAACTGAAAGTAAATCTGCTTTTCGGACCCTTCCATATTAAATAAACTCGCCTGAGTGATAAAATCTCGCGACAGTAAAAACATCGAATACGAAAGACTTTTATCTAAATTTGGAATTTTAAAATTGCCTTGTTCATCGATCGTTCCAACCCTGCCATAACCTTTAGTCGAGGCCAAATAAACCATCGATCCGGACCATTCAGTCTGGCTTCCAGACGGACTTGCAACCGTTCCCGAGAGCCCTGTAAAAACCTCTTTAGTAATATTTTTTTCGTTTGCCGCAGGTTCAGGTTTATTTGCGTTTCCTGAGCCTGAACAATGGCTTAGTCCGATGGCGATACAAGCAATTTTTATAAAAGTTTTCATGTGTGCTTATCGCAAATTTATGTTAAAAACTTTAACTTTATTTCCCCAAAAGGCGTACCTATGCTAAATGATGGACATTTTACAGAAATTAACGAGTCTTTTACCTGTTTTAATTGCCATAAGGAAGTGCCCAAATGCGAGTCGACTTGCCGAAACCATTGCCCGTTTTGCCTTTACTCAAAACATGTAGACATCATGCCAGGCGACCGGGCTGCTACTTGCGGCGGGCCTATGCCCGCGATTGGCTATGAAAATCACCCGAAAAAAGGCCTCGTTCTGGTGCATCGTTGTGAAATCTGTCATTTTATACAAAAAAATAAATCAGCTGCAAAAGATAAATTTCAAACGGACGATCTGAAAGTTATTTTAAATTTGCATTTGCAATAAGTCCTCCAGGAGTTAATGTTTTTTTTGCGCTCATTTATCGAAGGAGATAAATTGATTGAAAGCCCTACTTGACCTATCAAAAGTTTGCTCCAAAAGTTTGCCGCGCACTGTGAAACGAATGGTATTTGAGGATTAAAAATGTTCAGCAAGTTAATAAAGTTAGCTCAACGCGTAGAACTTATCGAAGCTCTTGCGCTCAGTCGAGCGATTCTGGACGGGACAACCGATGCTATTTTAGCCGTCGATAAGTCGGGAAGAGTTACCGGATATAACGCTAAATATAAGACTATGTGGAATATTCCTGAGGAAATATTAGCGGGTGAAAATTACGATGCTTATTTAAGGATTCACTCGGCAAAATTCGCAGACCCGAAAAAATATTTGACACGTATTGACGAAATTTTGCAAAGTTTGGCCTTTGAAAGTTACGACGTTCTGGAATTAATTGATGGCAAAGTTTTTGAAAGATTTAGTCGAGTCTACAAAATAGGTAATCGCGATGGTGGTAGGGTGTGGACTTTTCGAGACATAACCGAAAGACGTGTTGCGGAACTTGCTTTGCAGAAAATTAACGAATTTAATCAGAGCATTATATTAGAACGAACGAGCATTGCAAATTCTTTGCGTGAAGAAACGGATGCCTTGGAACTTTTAAATAAATCAGGGATAAATTTCGCTTCGACTTTAAATTTACAGGAGCTTGTTCAAGCGATTACGGATGCCGGAACAAAATTAAGCGGAGCAGAATTCGGTGCTTTTTTTTATACCTCGCATGATGAAAATGGCGACGCTTTGCAGCTTTTTACTTTGTCAGGAGCGCCCAGGGAGGCTTTTGCCAAGTTCGGCCACCCGCGAGCAACACCTCTTTTTGGGCCTATTTTTCGGGGTGAAGCTCCAATCCGTTGCGACGACGTTCAACTGGATCCCCGCTATGGAAAAATGCCACCCTACAACGGTATGCCTTTAAGTCATCCGATGGTCAGGAGTTTTCTATCGGTTCCCGTAATGTCGCGAACGGGTACTTCCATCGGAGGTTTGTTTTTTGGTCACAAAAAACCCGGGGTTTTTACCGACCGTACAGAAAAACTTATCGTAGGATTAGCGGCTCATGCTGCCGTGGCAGTCGATAATGTCCGTCTTTATGAAGACGTGAAACAAGCGTCCGAAGTCAACACCAAATTACTTGAATCCGAACGCGCCGCACGGGCTGAAGCCGAACGTATCAGCCGTATGAAAGATGAATTTTTAGCAACACTTTCCCATGAATTGCGAACACCGCTCAACGCGATTTTAGGATGGTCACAGATACTGTTAGGAGAACAGGAGAGTGGGCAAGAAATTTTAACCCAAGGTTTAGAAACCATTTCTCGAAATGCCAGAGCTCAAACACAACTCATCGAAGATCTTCTGGACATGAGTCGTATTATTTCAGGCAAAATTCGCCTAGATGTCCAGAAGGTCGATCTTAGTGCGGTTATTTCTGCAGCAATGGACTCTGTCAAACCTGCTTATGAGGCCAAAAGTTTGGAAGTCAAAACTCGGATTGAAGGCGGACAGTCCATTGTTTTCGGAGATCCCAACAGATTACAGCAAATTATCTGGAATTTGCTTTCAAATGCGGTGAAATTTACACCCGCGCATGGACAAATCGAAGTGAGTTTAATCACCACAGCTGAACAGACCGAAATTACGGTAAAGGATTCTGGGTCGGGAGTTAGTCCTGAATTTTTAGCTCATGTTTTTGAAAGATTCCGGCAAGAAGATTCTTCCTCGACCAGAAAATACGGCGGGCTTGGCTTAGGCTTGTCAATTGTAAAGCAGCTTGTCGAGCTTCACGGAGGATCTGTGTTGGTCGAAAGTCCTGGTCTTGGGCTCGGCGCAAGTTTCACCGTAACCTTGCCTTTAACTTCTTTAAAGTCCGAAGAGTCTATTGGTTACGCAAAAACCATGCTGCCTCATCCCGCATTGCAATTTAAATCGTTGAATCTGTCGGGAATTAGAATTTTGGTTGTAGACGACGATCCAGATGCACGAACTCTTTTGCAGCAGACTCTGCTGCGATGCTCTGCTGAGGTGGTATGTGCTGCGAGTGCTGATGAAGCGGTCGTGCTTTTAAAGTCATCCAAACCCGATGTTTTGTTAAGTGATATCGGAATGCCGGACAAAGACGGGTACGATCTCATTGCAGAAATAAGAAAATTACCTGCCGATCAAGGCGGCCGAATTCCGGCTGCTGCTATTACCGCTTTTGCACGTTCTGAGGACCGCACTCGAGCTCTGTTGGCTGGTTTTCAAATTCATCTTTCCAAGCCATTTGACCCAAGCGAACTCGTAAATATCGTTTCAGGTCTTGTAAAGCCCAGTCCTGGCAAATTGTAGAGTGGTTATTTTTTATGAAAATGCAATAAAGTCTTGATCAACGTTTCATTATGGAGTTTACTCCAAGCGATTCGAACTTTGCGGCTCTACGTATAGGAGTTTACCTTATCGCAGCCAATGGACTTTCGACCGACTACAAAGTTTTAGCGGAACAAGAAAAAGCTAAAAGATTAAAAGCCGAGTCGAACGAAAATTTATATCGTAATTTTCTAGATTCCTCGGTGGAAGGAATTGTCGGTATTGATTTATCCGGCCGCATTACTTTTGCCAATAGTTCTGCGGTGAAGCTATTTCGATTTGAATTTCCTGACACCATGATTGGCAAAAATAGTCATGACTTGGTTCATTTTAAGCATTTTGATGGCACACCTTTTTTGGCCCAGAACTGTCCGGCAGTAAAAGCTCTGCAATTAGGTCAGAAAATCTGCCTAAGTAATGAATTGCTTTGGCGTGCCGACGGCACGTTTTTTTATGCCGACTACAGTCTGACTCCGGTATATGCTAACAGCGAACTGACTGGTGCGGTGCTTACTTATGTCGATACAACAAGTATTTTCGCGGTAACTGAACAGGCCAAACTGACAGCTTATTTTGAGGAAGCTCCAACGCCACTCGCTTTACTTGATGGACCAGATCATATTTATAAATTTGCAAATGCTGTCTATCGTAATGCATTTGCCGGAACAAAAGATTTACTTGGCTCTTCTGTTGCCCAAATTTTTCCCGAAGCAGTCGAGCAAGGTTTTGTTGCCATACTGGATAAAGTTTTTCAGACCGGAGAGTCTTATTTTGCCAAGGAAAAGCCAATAAAGATCAATCAGCCCAATGGTTCCGTTAAACTGTATTACCGTGATTTGGTCTATCAAGCCGTAAAGAATAGCTTTACGAATATTATTGAGGGAATTCTTGTTGCATCTATTGATGCTACCGAAAAGGTCTTGGCGCGCCGTGCGGTCGAAGAATCGGAAGAGCAACTGAACCTGGCACTTGATAGCGCAGGCATGGGTACTTGGCATATCGATTTAGACACCAAAAACGTCATTGCTTCGGTGCGGGCAAAAAATCTTTTTGGGTTGGAAGATATCGACGAAAATGTTTTTACCGTTATCGATCAACACATGCATCCTGAAGACAAAGACGAAATCAATCGCGTTTTAAATGAAGCGATCACATCACATTTGCCTTACGTACATGAATACCGAGTTATTAGGCGGACTGGCGAGATAAGGTGGCTGTTGTCTAAAGGGCATACAATTTATGATGATTCAGGAAATCCTACGACTTTATGCGGTATTATTGTGGATATTAGCGACAAAAAGGTCGCCCAACTGGAATTCGAAAAAAATTTGGATCTTGCGCCGGCTATGCTTTGGCTTACAGAAGTTGATGGGTCTTGCTACTACATTAGTAAACAGTGGTCGGAATTTACTGGACAGAAAAATAGCGATGGCCTGGGTAATGGTTGGCTTTCCATAACGCACCCGGAAGATTTGCTATTAGTTGAAAAAACTTTCCGCGAAGCCAACGCTACGCATCAGCCTTTTCGCTTTGAATATCGGGTTCGAATAAAAGACGGAAATTATAAATGGGTCCTCGATGTAGGAAATCCCAGACTAGACGAAAAAGGTCAGTATTTAGGTTACGCTGGGACGATGTTTGATATTCACGATTTGAAAATAGCGGAGCAGGAAAAACAAGTTCAGGCCCAAGCCAATGAAAGATTGCTAGAAGCACTTCCATTTCCCTTTTTTTCGTTCGATTCAAATTGGATTATGCGCCACCTGAATCCCTCTGGGGAAAATACTTTAGGAATGAAAGCCGTTGAGGTCTTGGGAAAACATGTTTACGAGATAATTCCTAACATAAAAAATAGCATTTTCGACGCAGCTTATAAGCGCGCGTTGCAAGAACAATGTCGCATTGAAGTCGAAGGAATTTGTAAGGCAAACGGAAGGTGGTACCAAAATTGGGCCTATCCCTATGCGGACGGTTTAGCGGTAAGTTTTTTGGATATTACGGATCGAAAACTGTCGGAATTTAAAATTGAAAATCAAAAAATAGCCCTGGAGAAAGCCACAGCTGAAGCTAAAAAAGCGAATGCTGCTAAGAGTAGTTTTCTGGCTAATATGAGTCATGAAATTAGAACGCCACTCGGAGCCATTATGGGCTTTGGC
The DNA here is from genome assembly GCA_043757325.1 of bacterium. Classification (GTDB taxonomy): domain Bacteria; phylum Bdellovibrionota_B; class Oligoflexia; order Oligoflexales; family RGVZ01; genus JAYVPO01. The sequence continues at coordinate 15,857 of JAYVPO010000130.1, read as the reverse complement.
GAACTCCTTCGAGATCAAAATATTACGCGCGAGGAAACCGGTCAATACGTGGACATTATCAATCGCAACACCAAGTCATTAACTCGAGTGATCGATGATATTCTTGACTTGTCAAAGGTCGAGGCGGGAAAACTCGAAATCCAGATGCAGCCGATGAACATACGTGTCATTTTGCAGGAAGCGGTAATGCTTTTTTCTGAGCGAGCTAAAGCTAAAGGGATTGAACTGCTTCTGCGGATAAATCCGGTAGTGCCCGAGCAGATTATTTCCGATCCTGATCGCATTAGGCAAATACTTCTGAACATTATTGGCAATGCCGTGAAGTTTACGGATCATGGCAGTATCAAAATTCATGTGAATGGTTTCGCAAATAATACAGGCGGTTTTAATTTCCAAATCGAAGTTCAAGATACCGGGCGAGGGTTAGATAAAGAACAGGCGCAAAAACTATTCAAACCGTTTAGTCAGGCCGATTCGGCAACTACCAAGCTTTACGGTGGTACCGGTTTGGGACTAGTATTGTCTAGGTATTTAGCCCAAGCTCTCGGCGGGAATGTTGAATTAATTCAACATGAATTAGGGCGCGGGTGTGTTTTTAAAATTAGTTTTTGTGGGCGACTTCTTGAAAAAGTCTCAGCTGAAAAAAAAATCAAAAATTATTGTGCGCAATTGCCATTAGAAAACGTAAGAATTCTTCTGGTTGAAGATTCTATAGATAATCAGATTTTATTACGGCGGTTGTTGGAACGAGCTGGGAGCGAAGTTTCTATTGCTGAAAACGGCGTTGCCGGGGTTACCGCTGCCTTAAATCGCAACTTTGATGTGGTGCTGATGGACATTCAGATGCCGATCATGGATGGTTACTGTGCGTTGAAGATGTTAACTGAAAATAATTACCAGAAACCTGTTATTGCGTTAACAGCACACGCTTTGGAGGATGAAAAAAAGCGAGCTTTTGATGCAGGTTTTGCAGCCCATGTAACCAAGCCCGTAAGCATAGAATTGTTAGTGAAAGCTATTCATTCTGTTTTAAGGTGTTTTGCCTAAATCAGTAATCTCCAACTGCGGCAGGTCACTACTCAGGCCGGTGTACACGCCTTTTAAACCAACTACCACAAGACTTGCTGCTACCAAATTCCATCCGTATCGAGTGACTCTCAGAGCTTTGCTTTTTACCGCTTGCTTAGGGATTTTATTGTAGATATGAAACCCTAAATAAATGCAGCTTATACCACCCAAGACATTCACTAGTTTATTTATGGTTTTGTCTTGCGCATATAAGGGTGTTTCGAAAAAATTAATTAGTTTCTGCCAATTTATGCCGAAATCGTTCGTTCCTTTCGACATTTTTTTGAGGACCTCCGCCGAGTAATTTTGCATGGAACGCTCAAACTTGTTGCGGGTTGCATCATAAGTTTCCTTTAAATCAAAATTTATTTTGATATGAGGTACGATGGCATTGTCGAAAAGTATTTTATGAGAATCGCTTATTTCCCAGCTCATAAACGTAGCGCTCACAGAATTACTTTCTTCGTATTCGATTAGAATTTGCAGTGCGAAGGGTAAACTGTTTTTATCTTCTTTTTTTACTAAAAAAGTATCGGACCAGTTCATGGTGGTGTTTAAAGTTTTTTCGGAAGCGATATTCTGGCCGTCTTTGTCTACCAGCTCGAATCCAGACCCATCTAAAACAAGTGCGAAATTTTTAAGATATTGCGCAAAAACTTTTTCGATTTTTGAATCAGACTGTTCAGCAAAAGTTGAAGAACAGCAAAGAAGAATCCCTACCAGAAAGAAATGGCGGTAAATTTGCTTGGTCATAATACGTTTTCCCCCTCACAAAAGTTTAATTCCGGTAAGAATATGGGAATTGCAGGAGATTAGGCTAGAGGCATTTATCGCTTAATCAAAAATTCCGCATTGCTTAATAAATATTTATTGCTTTGTGGCGCATCGTTCTGATAGGTTATCGGTTAATTAGGTTTAGTCAAGGCCTCTGGTTAGTGGCCTTTTTTGTTTTGAAAGTGGGATTTTTGAGTCTACTGTTCGCGCAAAAATTAAAAATCATTGAAATTATCGACCGTTTGCTCGGCGATCAAGGGCTGCATTGCCGTGATGTGATGTGGTCACCGGCTAGTCCTATTACCTTGACCTTATTTATCGATGGCAAAGAAAAAATTGGTCTCGGCGAAACGACTTCTGCCACTAAATCCATTTTGGAGTACACGCACCTCATTGATCCACTGCTGCCCTCGGCCGACTATCAGCTTGAAGTCAGTTCGCCTGGTATCGATAAACCCCTGCGCACTTCGGAACATTTTCAAGAAGCAGAAGGCGGGTCGGTATTTGTAAAAGTAAATTCGAAAATCGACGGCAAAGTTGTTTTTAAAGGAAAGCTCGTTTCTTGCAATGTGGAGTTTATTGCCGTTGAAGTACGCGAGAAAAAGCATTTAATCCCTATCGTTAATATCGTTCAAGCAAATCTTATCGATAAAACGTTAGGTCAAAAGGAGGATGTGAGCCATGGCTCGTGAAGTAGCAATGAAATTGCGTGACGTTATCACCGAAGTCAGCAAAGAAAAAAGTTTGGACCGCACAGTTGTAGTGGATGCGTTGGAACAAGCGCTTATTCATGCAGCGCGAAAAGAACTCGGCTTAGAAGCCGACCTGGAAGCTCATTATAATGAAGAATCTGATGAAATTGAGCTGTTTCACTTTCGTACTATTGTTGAAGACGATGATATCGCAGACGAAACATTTGAAGTAGCCCAAGGTGAAGCTGCAAAACTTGACCCAGATGCCCAGCTGGGAGATGCGATTGGAGTAAAAGTTGAATCCGCTCGGTTCGGAAGGATTGCGGCCCAGTCTTCAAAACAAATTATTGTGCAAAAAGTTCGCGACGCCGAACGCAGTTTGATTTATGAAGAATTTAAGGACCGCGTGGGAGAAATTCTTGGCGGTAATGTGAAACGTTTTGAACGTAATGATGTGATTGTTGAATTGGGTGCAACCGAGGCAGTCATTCCTGCTCGCGAACAAATTCCAACCGAAAAATACCGAATTAAAGACCGCATTCAAGGTTATGTCCTAGAAGTAAAGCGCTCGGCACGTGGGCCGCAGATTATTATGTCCAGAGCTCATCCTGGTTTTTTGATTAAACTTTTTGAGCAGTCTGTCACTGAAATTTATGACGGAATTGTGACCATCGAAAGTGCCGCCCGAGATCCTGGTTTCCGAGCGAAAATCGCGGTCCATTCGCGCGATAGTTCGGTGGATCCTGTAGGTGCTTGTGTCGGTATGAAAGGCGCAAGAGTTCAAGCGGTTGTTGCGGAGTTAAATGGCGAAAAAGTCGATATTGTGCCGTGGGATCAAGATCCGGCGCGATTAGTTTGTAATGCATTGGCTCCGGCCCAAGTTTCGAAAGTTATTGTCGACGACGCAGCACATACGATGGAAGTTGTGGTGGCTGAAGATCAGTTGTCATTGGCGATCGGAAAACGTGGGCAAAATGTTCGGCTTGCGGCTCAGTTAACCGGCTGGCGATTAGATATTAAGAGCGAGTCTCGACTGCGTGAAGAAATGAGCGGCACCAAAGATCAGATTGCTGCTATTGAAGGTGTGGGTTCCATGCGTGCAGAAATTTTGGTCAATGAAGGCGTTAAGTCTTTAGCCGAATTTTGTGAATTGTCGCCGCGAACTTTAGTGCGGTTTTTAAATATGGATGAAGCTGAAGCTCAAGTTGCTTTGGATTCGGCAAAAATTTTGAAAGAAAAAGCGGAAGCCGGATCGGCTGTTGCAACGAGTCCTGTGACGATTGAAAACGAAGTTTTTGCTAACGGTTTAATCGAACCGCGTTCAGAAGGTGCTTCATCAGGTCGCGATAGTAAGTCCGATCGTGTGGGATTATTTTTAGAGTTAGGCGGAATAGGTGAGGCAACAGCTCAAGCTTTAGTAGATGCCGGTTACGGTACTATTGGAGATCTTATGGCAGATTCCGTAGAAGAAGTTGCGCAAAAATCAGGTTTGAGTATTGGAATTGCTCGAACCGTACAAATGGCAGCCGATCGTTACCTTCAAGGTAGTAATTGAGCCCCCGAAACGAGGTAGATTTAAGTTATGACAAAACTCAGAGTGTACGAGCTTTCTCGTGAATTAAATATCGATTCAAAAATTTTGATGAACCGGATGAAAAGTTTGGGAATAACTGTAGCCAGTCACCAGAGCACGTTAACCGATGCCGAAATTGCAAAAATTCGAAATGCGATTGCGGGTGGAGTTGTCCCCGCGTCAGCCGCAAATTCTGCCGCGAAAACCGTGGTGAAAACCCGACCTGGTGCATCGGCACCGGTGGAAGCCATGGCCGAAGTCACAAAACCTAAAGTTGTTGTTCGGCGCCGCAAAGCCGCTGAGCCTGAGGTCGTTTCTGCACCAGAAAAACCCGGATTATTAACGGTCTCGGTAGAGGAAGAATTGCAAAGAGTTTCTGCTGCCGCAAAAGAATTAAAGGCCGAATTAGCTCCTGAAGTAAAACCACCTATACCTCAGCCGGCGGAAGAAAAAAAACTTGCCGAAGCAATTTCAGAGCCTGAAATTGTTCATGCATCCGAAGAAAAACCAGCGGTTGAAGCGAAGGTCCTAGCAGAAGAGCTTCCGACTCCAATCATAGAAACCCCGGTAGCTACGGAACCAGTAAAATCTCCACAGGCACCTGTTAACGTAATTCGCTCAGAAGAAATTAGACGCCGTGCTATGGCCCAAAGTGGCGGCGGCGCAACCATTGTCCGTCGTGCATCTCCAGAAGAAATTGAAGCCGAGAAAAAACGCTTAGAAGAAAAAGCTAAAAACGACGAATACCAATCGCGCACCTCGCGCCGGGAAGATAGTCGTGGTATGCGCGTTACTGGTGTGGGACTTTTACAAAATCGCGGCCGTAATGCGGCTGGTTCTGAAAAAGGCCCAGGAGTGGCTGCGGGTAGTGGAACGGGAGAAACAACTTCTTCCACGGCGCCAGTGCAAAGAGACTGGACAACTCTGGAGCGTCCAAAATCCGATAAACGCTATAACAGTAAACAAGAAGAAGAAGAAGCCGCTGCCAAACTTGCAAAACTTAAAAAAGAAAAACGCGGTAATACACCTTTAAATGTCCGAACTTTATTAAGCCAAGTCGAAGATTTAGAAAAAGAAATTGGCGATCCTCAAGAACCTGACGCGCCCGAAGTTGCACCCACTACTCGGACTGTCTTTACTCCTGGATTAAGCGATCGTCGCAAAGGTGTGAAACAGAAAAAAACCCAACGCAAAACAGAAATAACCATGCCGCGGGCCTCCTATCGAAAAGTAAAAATGGGCGATTCGATTGTGCTCAATGAGTTGGCGAAACAGATGTCAGTTAAATCTGTTGAGCTGATAAAAAAACTTATGGTGCACGGCGTCATGGCAACTCTCAATCAAGAAATCGATTTAGATACGGCGACGTTGATTGCTCAAGAATATCAATTTGAAGTGGAATACGGCGTCGAAAAAATTGAAGACATTGTAAAACCCGAAAATAGTACCGTTTTCCCTGAGATTACTCGGCCCGCGATTGTTACGGTTATGGGCCATGTGGATCACGGAAAAACCTCCATTCTTGATGCCATTCGCAAAGCCGATGTGGCCCAAGGCGAAGCGGGCGGCATCACTCAACACATAGGCGCCTACACGGTTGTACATAATAATAAAACCATTGCGTTTTTAGATACGCCAGGTCACGAGGCTTTTTCTTCTATGCGCGCCCGCGGTGCGAAGGTCACTGATATCGTGATCTTAGTTGTGGCAGCTGACGATGGTGTTATGCCACAGACTGTGGAAGCTATTTCGCACGCCAAAAGCGCAGGTGTGCCGATCATTGTTGCGGTGAATAAAATCGACAAACCTAATCAAAATCTCGACCGCATCTACTCGCAACTTGCAGAGCACGGTATCCAAGCGGAAGATTGGGGTGGCGAAAATCAATTTGTCAAAGTTTCTGCGGTAACCAAACAAGGTATTGATGAGCTTCTTGATGCGATCATTTTGCAAGCGGAAGTTCTCGATCTTAAAGCCCAAATTGATTCGCCTATGGAAGGTTCTGTTATCGAGGCCCACCTTGATAAAGGCCGAGGTCCTGTGGCCACGGTAATGGTGCAAAATGGAACTTTAAAAACTGGTGATTATATTGTGGCTGGGGTTGCTTTTGGACGTGTTCGAGCCATGCTTGATCACCATGGTAAAAGACTGGACACAGTCGGAGCTTCGACACCTGTGGCTATTTTCGGCTTAGACGTTGTACCCAATGCGGGAGACACGGTCTACTATATTCAAGACGAAAGAACCGCGCGCCAGGCCGTGCAATTTAAAGTCGACGAAAACCGCAAAGCCAACAAACCAAAAACAAGTGCAGCATCCTTGGATGATCTACTTGGGAAAATTAAATCCGCTGAAACTTTGGAGGTCGCTTACATTGTAAAAGCAGATGTCCAAGGCTCGTTGGAAGCTATTTGTGAAGCGCTTTTAAAACTAAATACGCCTAAAGTTAGTAACCGCATCATCCACAAAGGAGTGGGCGGGGTCAATGAAAGTGAAATGAATTTAGCCAAAACTTCTGGTGCAGTTTTAATGGGTTTTAACGTGCGCGCACCAAAAAGCATGGAAGACTCGGCAGAAAAAAATGGCATTGTTCTAAAATACTTCAGTATTATTTATGATCTTGTAGACGCAGCAAAAGCAATTATGACCGGAAAACTCCCTCCGATTGTGACCGAAGTTATTCTTGGTCGTGCTCAAGTGCGCCAGCCATTCCAGGTACCAAAAATCGGAACCGTTGCGGGATCTTCTGTGACCGATGGCAAAATTACTCGGCAGTCGAGTTTGCGCCTTATTCGGGAGAATGTGGTGATTTATAACGGCAAGGTCGGCTCGCTGCGGCGCTTTAAAGACGACGTCAAAGAAGTTGTACAAGGCTACGAATGTGGAATTTCTATAGATGGCTACAATGATATTCGCGAAGGTGATGTTATCGAGGCGTTTACTTTCGAAGAAAAAGCCGCTTCGTTGAATTAGTTAAGAATTTTATGGGCTTACGAAAAGAACGCTTAGCGGACGAAATCAGAGATATTGTCGCTTCACTTTTAACCGGCGGCAGGCTTAATGATCCGCGCCTTCAGAGTGTCGCGATTACCGGAGTGAAATTAACTGCTGATTTGCAGCTTGCATCGATTTACTTTAGGTTTTGGGGAGAAATCACCGAACGCGAAGTGAAGGGTGGGCTTAAAAGCGCAAGCCCGGTTTTCAGAACCGTAATTGCGCACAGAATTGACATGAAAAAAGCACCGCAGCTGCGTTTTTTTTATGACAAAAGCGTCGAGTATGGGTCGCGGATGGAAGAACTCTTTCGGCATATTAAAGATGAACCGTCCTAATTTAAAATTAAATGGACTACTGCCAATCGACAAAGATTCAGGCGTTTTTTCCAAAGATGTTTCGCGCTACCTCGAATCGATTTTTGGAAAGATTTCGTTAGGTCATGTGGGGACACTTGATCCCTTGGCTGAAGGTGTTCTGCCGATCTTGCTGGGCAAAGCCACGCGCTTGCAAGATATTCTTTTAGACGGCATCAAAGAATATGAATTTGATGTGCAGTTTGGCATAGAAACCAACACTCTAGACTGCAAGGGTCATGTGATCCAAACAGCAAAAGTGCCAGATTTTGACGACGCAAAAATAAACCACGTTTTGCAGAATTTCTGCGGCGATATTCTGCAAGTAGCACCGGTTTTTTCCAGCATAAAAATCAATGGTGTTGAAAGTTATAAACTCGCCCGCAAACCCAACCCAAAACCCGCTCTGAAAGAAAATGCAGCTTTGGTTCGTAAGGTAAAAATTTATCACATGCATTTTTTAAACAGAAAAGAAAACACGGCAACGTTTTTTGTCCGCTGTTCAAAAGGAACGTATGTCAGGGCACTGGGACGAGATATAGCGTATGCATTAAATACTTTGGGTACTATTTCGCGAATAGTACGGCACGAAACGGCTTTTATTCGCAAAGAAAATTGTTTGTCGTTTTCTGCTTTGCGAGAAAATCCGTCGATTTGGGAAAAGTTTTATATTCCTATCGAAAAAATTTACTTAGATACTCTTTGCATGACCGGGCATGAGCCGGATATCACCAAGAAATTGATGCAAGGTCATCAGATCTTAATTAATCCGGCACAAAAAAGCCCTTTTGTCTTTAATTTTAATTTTGAGGAGAGGCTTAATTATGCTTCCCGAGATGAAAAAGTTAGTGAAAATATAGAAATTAAAAATATACTGTTTAAAGATGTAACGCTTGGGCTTGTGGGTCTTGCAAAATTAGTTGCAGGAGTTAATCCATCTGCCCGAGCATCGGTCAAAATGACAAGGAGTTTAATGTGAGCACAGCCAGTCAACCCCAGAATTATTTTTTTACTTCTGAATCCGTAAGCGAAGGGCATCCCGATAAACTTGCCGATCAAATTTCTGATGGAATTTTGGATGCTCTATTAGCACAAGATCGCCATTCCCGAGTAGCTTGTGAAACATTGGTAAAAACCGGACTTGTTGTTCTTGCTGGTGAAATCACTACAGAAGCTCGTGTGGATTACGTAAAAGTCGCGCGCCAGGTTATCAAAGATGTTGGCTACGACGATAGCGAGGCCGGATTTGACTACAAAGGATGCGGCGTAATTGTGGCTTTAGAAGAGCAGTCTCCCGATATTGCCCAAGGTGTGACCGAAGGGCAGGGTTTGCATCACGAACAAGGAGCGGGCGACCAAGGCATGATGTTTGGATTTGCGTGTGACGAAACGACGCAACTTATGCCGGCTACGATTTCTTATAGTCACGAACTGCTTAGACGTTTAAGTCAACTGCGCAAAACCAAAGATGTAAATTTTTTGCGACCTGATGCCAAAAGTCAAATCACTGCAGAATATAAAAATGGAAAACTTTCACGCATTGATACGGTGGTGCTTTCGACTCAACATTCTCCCGATGTAGATCATAAAAAACTAACGGAATATGTTATTGAAAACTGTATTAAAAAGGTTATTCCAGCCGAACTTCTAAAAAACACAACTTATCATATTAATCCAACTGGAAGATTTGTTATCGGAGGTCCACAAGGAGACTGTGGTCTAACTGGCAGGAAGATTATTGTCGACACTTACGGCGGGCACGGGGCCCACGGTGGTGGAGCATTTTCGGGAAAAGACCCTTCAAAAGTCGATCGTTCGGCTGCCTACATGGGCCGCTATGTTGCCAAAAATCTTGTAGCAGCAGGTTTGGCGGAGAAGTGTCTTGTGCAAATAGCTTACGCGATTGGTGTGGCAGAACCCGTGAGTGTTTATGTGGATTCTTATGGAACTTCAAAATATTCCGGCCAGGAATTAGCCGAGCGTGTAAAAACCGTTTTTAGATTAAAACCGAAAGGCATCATCGAAACATTTGATTTGCTTCGGCCAATTTATTTGCCCACAGCTTCTTATGGGCATTTTGGCCGTGCAGAATTTCCGTGGGAAAAAACCGATAAAGTTTCCGAGCTCAAATAAAATGGCAAAAGCTACCCTACCCCCGCAGAAAATTATTCTTGTGGACCGTGCATTGCAGTTTCGCTATGCCAGGCTTGGTATGGGAGTTGGCTTCTTTTCTGCACTTTTAACCGGCTTTTTAATTCTTTATCCGCTTTATTATTTTAAGATTTTGGTGCTTCCGACTTTTTTACCTTTGCCAATTTTATTGATGATGTCATCTGGAATTCTTCTGAATATAATGTTGATTGGATTCTTTACCGTAAGTATTTCTCACCGTATTGCCGGGCCCGTGTATTCTTTTGTTAAAAAATTTAGAGAGCTTCAAGTTGGAGCTTTTCGGCAGGCGCATGTGGCTTTGCGGTCCACGGATGATTTAATATTTATGCAAAGGCATTTTAACGAAACTGTTGATGCGTTGATTGCTATGACGCAAAAAGATTTGGACTTTGTCGATGCCACCAAACTTTGTGACAACAAAGAAATGCTCCAAGAAAATTTGAACTTACTCAGTAAAAAACTCCAGTCCAGACTTCTACCATGATTGAATTTATTCGAGGCATCTGCAAAGCAAAAGAAGGAAGCACCATTATCGTCGATGTTTCGGGCGTAGGCTACGGTGTGGATGTGCCGTTAACAACGATGCTTTCGTGTGGAGCCGTTGGGCAAGATATTGAGCTGTGGATCGAAACTTATGTGCGTGAAGATGCGATTAAGCTATTTGGATTTTTGCACAACGAAGACAAGAAAGTTTTTCGCATTTTAAGGTCTATTAGTGGAGTAGGTCCCAAGATTGCACTGGCAATTTTGTCGCAGTTGACTGGAAAGCAGGTTCAAATGGCTGCTTTGCAAGGTCGAAAAGAGTTATTCGAATCCGTAAGTGGTGTAGGTAAACGTCTGGCTGAAAGATTGATCATTGAATTAAAACCCAAATTTGAAAAGTGGCAAAGTTCAAAAACCATGTCCATAAAATCTGGCGGTAGCGCTTCGGCAGCGGATTTTGATGAGTTTTCTGAAGGATTGGAAGAGTCCCAAACCTGGTTTGACTTGTCTGATGCTCTAGGTCAATTAGGTTTTAAAGATAAAGATATCCAAATCGCGGTTTCCAAATTAAAGTCGTCTCCGGCGCGACCGGAAGATTTTTCTGCGCTTTTAAAGTTGGCACTTATGGACCTTCGCGCTTGATTGGAAGAATATGGAAACCGAAAAAGTAGCAAAAGCAACCATTAGTCGAATTTCGACAGTTGTTCATACGGAAGAAGACGATGCCGTAGAAGTTACGGCCCCTAAATTAAGGCCGACCTTATTTGAAGATTATCCTGGTCAAGATCGGGTTAAAGAAAATTTAAAAATTTATGTAGCCGCTGCGAAAAAAAGGCATCGGCCCTTAGATCATGTAATTTTACACGGGGCCCCAGGCCTTGGAAAGACGACTTTAGCGCATATTGTGGCAAATGAACTTGGCGTAGCGTTTCAAGCCACAAGTGGTCCGGCCATCGATAAACCCGGAGATTTGGCCGGAATTCTAGCCGGACTTGAACCCAATAGTTTATTGTTTATTGACGAAATTCATCGCCTTGGAATTAAAGTCGAAGAAGTTCTCTATAGTGCCATGGAAGATTTTTGTATCGATATTATTATCGGGCAAGGCGCAAGTGCTCGGTCTGTTCGGATGGATGTTGCGCCGTTTACGTTAGTGGGCGCAACCACAAGATTATCTCTTCTTTCACGACCTATGCTTAGCCGTTTTGGCATTCAAGAGCATTTAGATTTTTATACTCCGGAAGCGCTGTGTGAAATATTAACTCGATCGGCATTTATCTTGGACATTGCGATTTCGAAAGACGCTGTGTACGAAATCGCCTCGCGATCCCGGGGAACGCCGCGACTTGCTAATCGTCTTTTAAAACGTGTTTGGGATTTTACGGATGTGCAGAATTTGAGTTCAGTAACTAAAGAAAGCGCCGATATTGCTTTGCGTAGGCAAGATATGGATCACTCGGGTTTAGATCAGCTAGATCGGTCGATTTTGCGGGTCATCGAAGGTCAGTATGATGGTGGTCCGGTAGGTGTAGAAACCATTGCGGTTACGTTGAATGAAGATCGCTTTACTATAGAAGATGTCTATGAGCCTTTCTTGGTTTACAAAGGATATCTTGCGCGCACGCCGCGCGGCAGGTCGATTACGCAGCGCGGTCGTGATCATTTGCTGTCTGTTGCGGATTTTAATTAGCTATGCAAAAAATTTTAGCTACCGTAGCAAAAGAGCAGCATGGATTGCGGGTTGATATTTTCTTGGCCGGATTTTTAAAAGATATTTCGCGGCGGAAATTACGCTTAATTATCGACCGAGGTGGCGTGTACAAAAATGGAAAACGCCTTCGAGTGGCCTCGCGCACGGTGGCGGTGAATGACCGTTTTGAAATTATTTATGACGAAAATAATTTAAATCGTACAGAAAAATTAAAGGTTGAATTAGAACCTGGGTCGATAATTTTCGAAAATGAAGATTTTTTGGCATTAAATAAACCTCCAGGTTTGGCTTCTCAAGCAACCAAAGATCAAAGTATTGATCACGTTATTCCTGCCTTAAGACGTTTGCGCCAAATCAAAGATCTTGTTTTGGTTCACCGACTAGATAAAGAAACCTCAGGGGTGATTTTACTGGCAAAATCAAATCGCATCGCTACGATTTTTACCGAATTTTTTAAAGAACACCGCATGCAAAAAACCTATGAATGTGTGGTTAGCGGACGAGTGACCGAAAAGACTTTTACGATAAAAAATTATTTGTCGGAAATTGATAAGAAAACAGGCTTGGTTCATTCGGTTAAAAGCGGCGGCAAATCGGCTGAGACAAGTTTTGAAGTAATAAGTGTCAGCAAGGATAAAAAAACAACCTGGCTACGGTGCTTTCCAAAAACCGGACGGAGTCATCAAATTCGTGTTCATCTAGCCGAATTTGGTTTTCCAATAGTGGCAGATAAAAAATACAATATATCAAAAGAAAATCATTTAAAAGATCTGCAACCAACCCATCATTTGCTGCACGCGCGCGAACTGCAGCTTCCAGAAAGCTTTTTTAAACCAAAGATTTTGGCCGAATACCCACCGCAATTCGCAGTTTTTCTGAAGAATTTTACCTAGAATTTTCAGTAAGTTATACTGCTGCCTTAAGTTTTTCCTAAGAAAAGCCGTTAAGGTGCTTAGACTTACTGGAGAAATTTATGAAAATGTTTATTTTTAGTTTAATGATTACCGCAAGCTTTGTTGGTTGCAAACCACCATCGGCTCCAAGCTCAGTCACAATAGACAAAAAGCCAGCAACAAACTCGTCGGCAACATCAGGTGCTCAAACCGCATCTACAACTCCGGGACCGACAAATCCACCAGACGGCGCTCAACAACCTCCGTTATCACCTCCATCAAATAATTTAGGCTCAAACCAATTACCGCCTAATCCTAACGGGTATCAGCCACAAGGTTTACCTGTTGTAACAATTCCACCGATGGCGACTCCAGATCCTCGTTGTCAGCAAGCGTCACAAGTTCAAAAGACTACCGGTTGGCTTGGAGCGCTCCAGGGATTGTTTACCGGCAACTATGTTAATGCTATTGGTGGCGCAATTACAGCAGTGAATGCCCCAAAATGCTGAAAAGTCGTCCGCACAAATAATATTAAAATTTAAATGATTGGGTGCCGTTGTGATACGTCACAAGATCGGAATCGCCGCGCAAATCGAATACAACAGACATGCTTTTGTCGGGTTCAAAAAAACCTCGAAAAGATTTTGTGGAAGTTGTTAAGTCGAGGATAACCGACATGGAAGCAATCGGATCTTTAGGATCATCACCAACGTAGACCGGATCTATTTTACGAACAGAAAGTTTTAGAGTTTTACTTTCAAAGCCTTTGGCAATTTCAATATTCGGAGCAAACGTTACGTGAGTCAGAAAGTAACCGCCTAGTTTCTTTGTTTCGCTTTCGAAGGTACCTCCGGAATTGCGAAACATTAAAGTCAATGTCCCCGTAAAAATCGGATTGACGTTGGGAATTTGTACGCGCAGGGTTTTGAATTGTAGGTCGGACCACCCTCGCATTGTTTCCAAGTCGACTCCTTTGGGAGTAGCCGAAGCCCAGATATCTTCTGAGGTAAATTTTGAGCTACCAATTCCGTAAACATCGAATAGTTCGCGGCCCAGCTTTCCGATATTAATAAGGGATTTTAACGCAACGATGACCGTTACAGGGTCTATCGCAGCAGCAAGATTTAAATTCGCAGGTTTGAGAAGTTTAGGGCCGATTCGTATCAGTTGATTCGTTTGGTCCGGGGTTAATTTTACTCGTTCTAGCAAAAATGAACTTGCGTTCTGGGGTCCGTCGGAAGTTAGTTCGGCTTCGACCGGCCTATTTTTACAACTCACGAAAAGCGCAGTGAACAGTAGAATTTTTGGAAGATTCATTTAGAGAAATGTCCTTTGATAGACTTGATTGTCCCAGAAGAAATTATTAATTTGAGGCTATTAGAATATCTGACAGCATTAGTGATTTTAACAGTAAACTAGCTCGTTTGCAAAGTGCGGGCTTATAGTAGACTCGTTCACGTTGTTCGATTTCAATGTGTTTGCCGTTATCGGAAATCTGTAATTCCCAGAAACGTACTGTTTCATTTGTTTGGAAATAGACTGAAAAAAATTCAATAATTCGCTTGAAATTATGTTGCCAACGCTTTATCTATTCGAGTCTTTTTGTCTGAGAGATTTTTGTTTTTTCCAAATTTCGTGCGCTTCTACCGCAGAATCGAATATGGCTTTTGGTCCAAGACTTTTGTGCACAAATTGTCTAATTGAACCGGGCCATTTTTGCGAATCGTTACGATTTGTGTGACTGACCAAAATCACAGGAATGTCTCGCGTTGTTGATTCTTCCACATAGCTCACGAGTTCTTCCCCGGTTACAGCGCCCATATCATGGTCCATAATAATGACATCATAGTCCCAGCTATTTAAACTGCTAAAGTCAGCGAAAGACCTACAGTAATCCAATTTAATATTTTTGTGCAAAGCTGTTCGGTCCATAATTTTTCCAAAGGTTGGATCATCATCCACGAGAAGAACCCTAGTAGGAAGTTTTGAAGGATCTAGCGGTTCAAAAGAAGCGATCCGCGACGTAGTTCCGGAAGTACGGAACGCGACAGAGTGCTCTATTTTTTTCATTGGTTCGGAAGTCTTTAGTAATGTTTTCCACATTTGCATCTCCTGGTTAAATTGGTAAATAGTCTCAAGGGTCTGGCAGTGAGCCAGCGATAATAACTAATCGTAAAAAAACTGAATTTCCTTAATGAATCAAATAGGGACGGTTTGCGGTTAGATTGGTTGAAAAAAACAATTTCAATAAGTTAGATGTGGAAAAAAAATAGATCCTGACTTCTTTATCAGGATCTTTAGAAGATCTTCGATGGAAAAAATGAATTTTGTATAAGTAAAACACTAGTGTCACTTACAAACCCGCCAACCGATGTTGATTTAGCCAAATGATTATACAGTCGAATGTTTATCCGAAACGCAAAGGGACAAATGATCAGCCAATTTAATATTAAATCTGACTTTTAAGCGTATATACGCAGTTGATTTATCACATCTATTTGAGTTTATTGAATTTCGGAGGCTGGGTGTCTGCACGGTTTGGAAAGCTGGGTGTCTGCGAGATTGTTTTCGGTTTGGAAAGCTGGGTGTCTGCGAGATTGTTTTTCTTTGTTTGAATTTCGGAGGCTTTGGGGCGAGTTTGTCTCGGAGGCTTTGGGTGTCTGCGAGTTTGTCTGCAATTTGTCGAAAGCTGGGTGTCTGCGAGTTTGCGGAGATTACAAAAAAATCCGAGGTTTGAGGCTGGGTGTCTGCGAGGTTTATGAGGCTGGGTGTCTGCGAGGTTTACGAAGTTTGAAAGCTGGGTGTCTGCGAGTTTGTCTGTGTGCGGGTGTTGTTTTTTCGAAAGGTTCAAAAGCTGGGTGTCTGCGAGTATTTTGCGAGGTTTATATCTTCTGCGAGTTTGTCTGCGT
This sequence comes from bacterium, assembly GCA_043757325.1. Classification (GTDB taxonomy): domain Bacteria; phylum Bdellovibrionota_B; class Oligoflexia; order Oligoflexales; family RGVZ01; genus JAYVPO01. The sequence continues at coordinate 232 of JAYVPO010000130.1, read as the reverse complement.
GGAAAGCTGGGTGTCTGCAATATGTCTGGAAAGCTGGGTGTCTGCAATATGTCGACTCACGGAGATTTAAAAAAAGCCACTCACATTTTTTTTGTTAAAAAAATGTGAGTGGCGCTGAAAACTTAACTAAGCATTGCTGTCAATTAGAATACACATGCAGTTCCGGCAGTTCCGTTGTCATCCGTAATATTTCCATCTTGATCTATTTGCAATCGATGGGCAGTTGCTCCAC
>JAYVPO010000129.1:0-22299 GCA_043757325.1 bacterium | reverse complement strand
TTTGTCCGTGACAAATGAGGATTTTTTTGCCAAGAAAAATTGTGAAGATGAATAAAAATTGTCGGCAAGAAGTATAAGTTATTTTTTGACGGGCCCTTGATAAGTCGTTTGAAGTCTTTCGTAATATTTACGAAATCTTTTTAATATTCAAAAGAAAAACCTGGGGCCTATTTTTTTGAATTTTAATTTACTTATTCCACTTTGTACTTCTTTTCTGATAGGAGGCTGTTTAGGAATTCTAACCGAATCCACCTTTCTAGATTTTCAACGCCGTCTTCTCGCACCTCTTTTTTACCTTTTTTCATTAACCGCGTTTTTTATTCCATTTTTTAATCCAATTAAAAAAATACTTATAAAATCAGGTGTCGTCTTTACTTTTGGAGTGATGGGAGTTCTGTGCCATGCGCCCTCGGTAAAAGCCTCGAAGCAAATTGGAATTATACTTTCCGCAAATAACTGCACCACCTGCGAAGGCCCACGTCTTGTGGCAAATAATCACTATACTTTTCTTGCGATGGGACGAAATTCCCAAGGAGATAAAGTAAAATTTTCTTTTAAAAATGGGATTTATATCCAAAACCGCATTTCACCTGCGGAAAACCCTATCGATAATTTGACTCTACCCGAAGTCTTTGCAAAATATTTGCGGGCGAATTTTGAAGACTATTTTGCTACAAAAGACAACGCAATCAAAGGATGGTTAAAAGCACTTATGATTGGAGATACGAGCGTCCTACAAAAATCCATCGCCCAGTCATTCTCATTGCTGTCTCTCACTCATATTATAGCGGTTAGTGGAATGCATGTGGATTTTGTGATTTATTTTCTATCATTTATTTTTATTTCACCGATTCAATTATTGTATATCTCACGAATAATGAGTCCGAATACATGGCAAAAAGTCCGTTTTTTTAGTCGCCTATTTTTATTCGTCTGTATTGTTTTATTTGGGTATCTTGCCCGCATGCCACAATCTTATGAACGCGCCATGATTTTATTTTTTGTAAGAGATATTTTAGCGAGCGTTCATGGACCGCTCAATACGGTAAAAATTATTTTTCTGACGTTATTTTTTCAGATCATTTTTTATCCTGTTGGGTTCTTGTCTTTATCAAATGTTTTAAGTTGGTCTTGCTACTTGCTTTTTACGCGCTTCAGTCGCAAAATTTCCGGAAGATTCTGGCAACGTCTAAAAGGTCAAATTTTGACACACGCCATATGTTACCTTTTTATTTTAGGAATTTTTTGTCTTACCAAACCGTGGTCGATATTGCTCAACATGCTTGTCGTACCGCTCGTTCCGGCATTGTTTTTCATAACTTGTTGTGACTATCTATTGTGGAATTTAGGTTTAAATTATCTGCATATTTTGACCGAGAAATCCCATATTTACTTTTTGTCTATTATTCTAGAAATATCCGATTATTTTGCTCGTATTGATTTTTTACCAACCCCTTCTCCCGACTTTACAAAGTGGTTTCAAGCGGCAGTCCTAAGTTTTGTACTGGCGATGATTCTAATGAAACTCACAAAACGGACGATATCTTGAGTAGAAGGAGAATTCCATGCCGCTATCTTCCATTTTAATTGTTGATGATTCCGGACCTGTTCGGCTGCTATTAAAATCTTATTTCGCAGATCTTGGTTTGACCGATCAAGTGGAAGCCAAAAATGGCTTTGAAGCTATTAGTTTCCTGCAAAGTCGTCATTTTGATGTGGTAAGTTTGGATATTATCATGCCAGAGATGGACGGGATTGAATGTCTAAAGGAAATTCAGGCGCAGAAATTTCAAACTTCTGTTTTTATCTGTAGTTATTTATCGATGGAGCCAAAAATCCAGGGTATCCTCGAAAATATATTACCTAGCGAGCAAATTTTGGTAAAAGATTTTAATGATCAAGTACAAAAACAACGTTTAAGGAATCTGCTGAACGAATTATCCTTGAGCCCATCCCTCACACCTGCAAGCAAATTAGCCTAGTTCCGCTTTTTCTTTCAAAAACTTTTGGCTACTTTCCCTGACGGTGGCCACATAAGCACTAGCGCCACTCACCGCGATAAAGAATAAACTTACCAGAAAAAAAGCTGGATGCCAGACGGCTCCAAAAAGAAAAAACAAAACGGCCGCGCCACCAGATACCGTGGCATTTAACCAAATTTTATCGCGGTTTTGCACTGGAATTTCACTTTTCAGAACACCTGATCCCGCCCCATCGAGTAGAACTTGAAATTCTTTTGGCTTAATAAAATGTCTTAATGCAGTAGTTGGCTTATAGACATACCTTACTTGCCAAAAAGGAAAATGAATTAACTGAATACCCGCAATATCAATTTCCGATCTATAATCCATTAAATAATCGCACTGTGTCGCCGCAAGTTCGCGGTGATAAACATCCACATGATTTTTCGCTCGACGCAATGCTTCTTCATCGGGAACTTGAATACCTTGAATTTCCAAACCGTTTGAATATTTAAATTCGAAAAACTCTCGTTTATCAAATGCCGACTTTTCAGTTTCGGCAGAAGTTAGCAGCCGCCCACGAGAAAAAGTCGAATCCAATGGGAAGCCATCCCAGTTGATTTTAACGGCTTCTTTTGGTTCGTGAAGCCGCGCCATTCCCCAATGCTCACAAATATTATTACGCGCCGATACGGCCCAGCGGTAGGATTTTCGAAAAGTGCCTTTTTCGGGTAAAAATTCGCTTCCAGGGCGAGCTTCTGGATGCTTTTTTGCGCGTTCTGCCACACCTTTCCAAGATGTGTGAACCTCGAACGAGATAATCCAAAACGGAACACTAAACCCTTGGACTTTAGTCACCAGAAATTCTTTTTCTACGGTCGTGGGTTTGTGATAAATTCGTTTAAGCCATTCGTAAACGGAATTTTTGATTTGAGCCGCGTCGAATTGATTCGGGACAATATAATGATCGCTGTAAATTTCTTTGCGGTTTGATTCAAGGTTAACTTGAAAAGTAGATGAACAGAATGCGCACATCAGTAAAAAATCCGTGGTGTCGTAATGCGAGGTGGCTCCACAACTTGGACAACTTAATTCGTACATATTTTTGCCTCATTTTGACTTTACATTTATCATAGCATGTCTTTAAGGTTGACAAATACTCAAGCAGACTTAGCTTTCCAGGGTGTGCAGAGGTTTCAAGTTTATAATAAAGCATTTATTTGCGGCAATTTGTTGTTAACTTCTTGATTTTATTAAAAAAATTTTTATGAGGACATTATGGGAAGAATTATTGGAATTGACTTAGGAACCACAAATTCGGTCGTAGCGGTTATGGAAAATGGCCGACCGGTGATTATTGCTAACGCCGAAGGACAAAGAACAACCCCCAGTGTTGTTGCCTTTGCAAACGATGGCGAGGTTTTAGTGGGTGCCTCGGCGAGACGTCAAGCGATCACTAACCCTCACAAAACTGTTTATTCGTCTAAGAGATTTATTGGATGTACTTTTGAAGAACGTTCTGACGAAGCTGGAAGGATGCCATATAAGGTACAAAAAGGCAAAAACGGTCAGTGTGCAGTAGTAATCGACGGCAAAGACTATATGCCCCAAGAGATTTCGGCCAAAGTTTTGATCAAATTAAAACAAGCCGCGGAAGATTATTTGGGAAGCCCTGTGACCGAAGCTGTCATTACCGTTCCGGCTTATTTTAATGATAGCCAGAGGCAAGCCACTAAAGATGCAGGCCGAATCGCTGGGCTTGATGTAAAGCGAATCGTAGCAGAACCAACTGCTGCAGCTTTAGCTTATGGTCTTGATAAAAAGAAAAATGAAAAAATCGCCGTATATGATTTTGGTGGTGGTACGTTCGACGTTTCGATATTGGAAGTTGGAGAAAACGTCGTTGAAGTGCTTGCAACAAATGGGGATACCCACCTTGGTGGAGATAACGTCGACGAACTTTTAATTGATTTTTTATCACAAAAATTTAAGTCCGACAGCGGAATTGACGTGTCCAAAGACGCGGCCGCTATGCAGCGTCTTAAAGATGCAGCAGAGCGTGCAAAAATTGAATTGTCTTCTGCCCAACAGACAGAAATAAACCTGCCGTATTTGAGTGCGGATCAGACTGGCCCAAAACATTTAAACGTGACTTTACAAAGAGCTCGTTTTGAGCAAATGATTGCAGAAATTGTTGAAAAAACTTTAGCACCTTGCCGTCAAGTTATGAAAGACGCTGGACTAAAAAATTCGGACATTAACGAAGTTATTTTAGTAGGTGGTTCGACTCGGATTCCATTGGTACAGCAAAAAGTAAAAGATTTTTTCGGTAAAGAACCAAATAAGTCGGTGAATCCAGATGAAGTAGTAGCCATTGGTGCAGCGGTTCAGGCTGGTATCTTGGGTGGTGATGTTAAAGATATTTTACTTTTAGACGTAACACCACTTTCTTTAGGCATTGAGACCCTAGGCGGCGTTATGACGAAGTTGATCGAACGCAACACCACTATTCCATCGAAAAAAACTCAGGTATTTTCGACGGCCGCAGACAATCAAACTTCGGTAGAAATCAATGTGCTCCAAGGTGAAAGAGAAATGGCGAAAGATAATCGCCAACTTTCGCGGTTTAATCTGAGTGATATTCCGTCTGCCTCGCGTGGCACACCTCAGATTGAAGTGACTTTTGATATTGATGCTAACGGAATTCTTTCTGTCCAAGCGAAAGATCTTGGCACCGGAAAGGAACAAAAGATTGTGATTCAATCGTCTGGTCGTCTTAACGAAGACGAGATCCAGAATATGGTAAAGGATGCGGATTTGCATCGAGAAGAAGATAAAAAACGCCGTGAGGTGGTAGAACTTCGGAATCAGTTAGACTCTCTTGTTTTCCAGGCTGATAAAACGATCCGGGAAAACGGCGAAAAAATTCCTGCTGAAGTTAAAGCTCAGGTGGAAACCGTTTTGGCGCAGGCGAAAACAAATTTAACCTCCGATGATTTGGCAACTTTGAAAAAAGCAAAAGACGATCTTGAAGCCAAAATGAATAGTATTGCTGAAACCATGTATAAAAATGCTTCGACCCAGGGTCAGCCTTCTGACGCTAACGCGAAACAGAATAATAAAGATAATGTAGTAGATGCAGAGTTTGAAGACGGAGCCTCAAAATAACTTCGCTGGCGCGAAATGATAAAAAGTGACCGCGTTGACTTCGAAGAACCCGACTCGCCGTGCGCATAGCACTGTCTTCGTCGGGTTCTTCTTGTCGCCTTGCCCTTTTTTCATTTGGCACCAGCGTAGTCCAGTTATAAAACAGGGACTAATATGGGAAGAATGTAAGGGTAGAAATAATCTTGTCGAATACATAATGACTTTATAGTCAGTGCTTACACATTCTGACTTAAAAATCACACTCATCAAATTGAATAAATTTTGTCAGTCCTGCAAAATGTCATTTTAATACCAACTAAAACAGCACTTTTAACTACTTAGAAACATTAATTAAAGTAGTTTTAATAAACTATACCAACAGATTGACCGGGAATTATCCGAAAGAAAAAGAGAATGGTACGGAAGATGACTTTCGTCCAAAAAACATAGAGGTTATAAACATGAATTTTTCAACACTGATGATCCTTGTATTCACAATCAACTCGTGCAGCAGTGAACCGAATTTTGTCGACCAAAGACAAGAGAAAACTAAAGCCGCTGAGTCGAAAGATCCGAAAGTCAGCACTCCAAATTCAGACGATATTAAAGTCGCGAAGAAAGCTCGTTCTGATGACGGATTATTTCCAGAACCGGCTAAGATGTCGACACCATCGCCCACAGTTAATCCAAAAATTATTCCACCTGTAGTGCCTGTACCGTCAGTTATTCCTGCGCCGACTTCGGCTCCGGTTCCAGTTCCAACTTTGGTTCCGACACCAGTACCTACTTCGGCTCCGGCTCCAGTTCCTACTTTGGCTCCGACACCAGTACCTTCTTCAGCTCCGGTTCCAGTTCCTACTTCAGCTCCGACTCCGGCTCCGACCGCAAGTCCAGTTCCTACTTCAGCTCCGACTCCAGCTCCGATTCCAACACCAGTACCGACGTCTGCTCCAGCTCCGACACCAGTACCGACATCTGCTCCGGTTCCGATCCCGACACCACAGCCAACTGCATTTCCAATTCCTCCAAACTGTACAACAGGAGTGACTACAGCAGTATTAAAAACAAACTTTGTAAATCAATCTCTTCCCGTGCGAAAAATTGAATACGATATTTCATTACTCGATTGCCAAGGTCGGCCAATGCTCTTTACAACGAACTACCTTTTATTCGATGTCGATGCGATCCACCAAGAAACGGAAAGTATTTCTGGCCTAGTGAAATTTAAAGTTGTAAACGCGATTGATAATGAAGCGATTTCTGGTGATATGAATTTGATTGTAGGAAGCGACTTGTTTGGCCGTGTTGGACCACAATGGCAGCATTGGAGCACCGACCAACTTATTAACTTTGCAACACCTACAACTCTTATTCACCTAACGATTGATATCAGCGATATGTGGTTAACTCGACCTGTGATTGCCTCTTCATATACTCCAGATGGAAATATGTCGATTGCAACTTATTTAAGGTTCGGAACAACATCTCCTGTGCAAGGAAATGTAAAAATGTCTCGCGCTAGTTACTAATAATAAAGACTAATAAGGCCGACTACTGTAGAAGCGCCGAGACAATAATAGCCAAACCAAGACCAGCGGCCTTTTTCGATAAAGCTCGACAAAAAATAAAGAGCTAAAAGGCCGGCAAAAAAACTTATAAGCATCCCAATTATTCCGGGGGCAATCAATAGTAAAAACTGTTGGTCGCCTCCGAAGTTTTTTGCGCTGTGCTTAACAAGTCTATAAACCTGTGAAGCAATAGCAACAGGGGTGATGAGTACCGCCAAAGCAAAACTAAATGCTTCTGATATTCCGTAAGAAAGGCCTTGCAAAAGACTCACGGAAATTGTTGCTCCCGAGCGCGAAAAACCGCGAAATGGCAAACACACGCCTTGCACCAGGCCGATTATCACCGCGTTCTTAATCGTTAAATTTTCCGAATTTTTATCTACTTTTTTTCGCCCCGAGTAAACGATAAGAATTCCAACTGCAAATAAGGCCGCAGAAATTAACGGAAGACTTTTAAAGAGACTTTCTACTTCTGGGACAAGACCCGAAGCCTTTAAGATTTTCTCGATGACGAATTTTAAAGTTACGCCTAACATTCCCGTCAAGGCGGTTGCAACAAAAAGTTTTTTCAAAAAATCCGTTTTTTCTAGAAAAAGTTTTTGCCACTTTGTGCGAAAAAAAACTATCACGGAAAACATCGTACCGGTATGCAACATTACCAAAAGAAAAGTCAAATCTGGAGCCGACGGATCGAGCCCCATTAGCTTTTCAGCAACAATAACATGAGCTGAACTCGACACCGGAAGGAGTTCTGCCATTCCTTGAATAACCGCAAGTAACAAAATTTGCAAAAAAGAAATAGTTTCCATAATCGAAAGAGTATAGGATTTTCTCGAAATCCCGCAACTTAAATTAAAGCCAAACTTTAAACCTTCGCAAATACCAATTTTTTATCATTTGAGTCAGCACGCAATAGCAAAAAAGAATTCCAAAAAGCCACGGAAAATAAGTTAGAGGAAGAGACACCAGACCAACCGCATGCCCGAACCGTGTAAATGGAACCGATATACCAATCGCCATAATAACGAATGTGGAAACCAGCACGGGAGTTGACGTCCGACTTTGAATAAAAGGGATTTTTTGCGTGCGAATCATATGGACAATGAGTGTCTGCGTGAGTAAACCTACCACAAACCAGCCGGATTGAAAAAGCGCCTGATTTTGCACCGAGTTGGCTTTAAATACATTCCACATAATTATAAAAGTTACAATGTCAAAAACCGAGCTTATGGGGCCAATAAATAGCATAAAACGAGCGATGCCCCGCGGTTCCCATTTTCTTGGTTGCGACAAAAATTCCTTATCCATAGTGTCCCAGGGCAATGCGAGCTGAGAAAAATCATAAAGCAAATTTTGAATAAGTAAATGAACGGGCAGCATCGGCAAAAAAGGTATAAATGCGCTGGCTACCAAAACACTAAAGACATTTCCAAAGTTTGAGCTAGCTGTCATTTTAATATATTTAATAATGTTGCCATAAACCTCGCGGCCCTTGATAACTCCTTGCTCTAAAATGAGCAAACTTTTCTCGAGCAAAATAATGTCAGCTGATTCCTTTGCAATATCCGTTGCCGAATCGACAGATATTCCGACGTCGGCCTGTTTCAAGGCCGGTGCATCGTTGATTCCATCCCCTAAAAATCCTACCGTGTGATTTTTATCCTGGAGGCATTTTACGATCCGTGCTTTATCAAAAGGTGAAAGTTTGGCGAAGATCGTGTTTCGAATCGCGGCTTCTTGCAGTTCTGAGGGTCCAAGGTTAGCTATTTGATCACCTAAAATTATTCCTTTCACAGAAAGTCCCACATCTTGACAAACTCTTTGGGTGACAATCGCATTGTCTCCCGTGAGTATTTTTACCTCGACCCCGCAGTCGTTTAAAGCCCTGATGGCCGCAGCCGCTGTTTCCTTTGGCGGGTCAAGAAAAGAAATAAACCCATGTAAAATTAAATTCGACTCATCTTCGACTTTATAAGGTCTGCGCGGCGGGGATATTTCTCTCGTTGCCACCGCAATAACCCGCAGGCCTTTGCTGTTTGAACGTTCACAAAACTTGATCAAACGACTTTTTGTGTCTGCATCAAACTCAATGGCGTAGGTGCCATTCCAGACTCGAGTGCAAACTTTAAAGATCTCTTCTGTTGCCCCTTTGCAAATTAAAATATCTTTTCCAAGTTCATTGTTTTTGGCCACCACAACCGACATTCTCTTACGTAAAAAATCAAAAGGGATTTCGTCAATTTTTTGATAATTTAAGCGGTCCGAGTTTTTCTTCTCGCGATCGGCATGCTCAATGACTGCACGATCGATCAGGTTTTTTAATCCCGTCTGGTAATAACTATTAAGTTGGGCGTATTTTAAAACCGTGTCGTTTTCTTGTCCTTGGGTGTCTAAATGTTCTACGAGTACAACTTTGTCCTGGGTCAATGTGCCGGTTTTGTCCGTGCAAAGAATATCCATAGCGCCGAAATTTTGAATTGCATTTAACTTTTTTACAATCACCTTCATTTTTGACAAAGCCATGGCACCTTTGGCCAGATTCGCGGTTACCACCATTGGAAGCATTTCCGGAGTTAACCCAACCGCCACCGCCACCGCAAATAAAAATGCTTCCTTCCAATCACCTTTCATAAAACCATTAAGTAAGAAAATAATAGGAACCATGACCATCATAAAATTAATCAGCAAAAAAGTGACGCTATTGACCCCTTTATCAAAGCTCGTCAAGGTGCGTTGATTAACAATAGTTCGAGCAAGAGATCCAAAAAAAGTATTTTTCCCCGTGGCAATAACCACTGCGAGGCCGGTTCCTGATACAACATTGGTTCCCATAAAACAAAGATGTTTGCATTCAAGCGGAGAATTTGCTTTTAAATCACCTGGACTGCTTAAGGCCTCAAGCTCAAGCTTTTCAGCTGGCATCGACTCTCCTGTTAAAGCCGATTCGCTAATAAATAAATCTTTGGATGAAAGCAAATAACTGTCGGCGGGAATCATATCGCCTGCCGAAATTCTTATAATATCGCCCACAACTATTTTTTTAAAAGTTGTTTCCGAAAAAAATCCATCACGTAGGACGGTTGCCGTGGTGGTCACCATTTTCTTCAGCGATTCGGCCGCTTTCGAAGAACGAAATTCCTGGATAAATCTCATAAACACGCTGATTACAACCATCGTAAAAACAACCACCGTTGCTTTAATATCATCTGTCAAATACGACACCGATCCTAAAAGCAATAGAATAATTATAAATGGATTTTTAAAATTTGAAAAAAGCATCACTATCCAGGTCAATCTCTTTTCTTGGGCTATTTCGTTACTACCGAATTTTTCAAACCGAATAGCAAATTCAGAACTGGATAAGCCCGTCTCTTTTGACGTATTAAATTCCACTAAAACTTCTTCGGACTTCTTGTTGGTAAATTTTTTAAGAAGTTTGAAACTTGATTGATTGGATGCTGTAAAAGGTTTTTTTTCGTTATTAAAAAAGCTACTCATTTGCCACCTTTATTCGGTCATAGGGATTTTTAAGTCAAAATAAGTTTCAGCTTAGTTTAACTTTATCTTCGCACTTAAAACTTCGAATTTATTCTGGATTGGTTTGAAAAGAAGAATGCTCTGCGTCGGTTGACCGGAAAATCTTTACTTACATTTAATAAGACTTAAGATTCTTGGTTGAAAATACCGAGGATAGCATTCGAAAGAGTTTCAGGATCGTCGTCCATTTCATGCCTCCGTTAATAGTGAATTTAAACTCGCACATTTTTACTTTACGACACTCCACCACGCGGGTCAAAAGTTGTCAATTAAATTTTGTATGGTCGATGTTTCAATTCTGCAGGTTCATACCCTGGTAAAACTCGCTTCCGATCAACCCGAAATTTATGGTGCAAGACTTACAGGTGGCGGATTTGGTGGGTCAATCGTAGCATTGAGTAAAAAAATCAAAGGCCAGAAAGTGTGCAACGAAATACTTAAATCTTATAAAAAGCCGTTGGATTCGACGCCCAATTTTTAGCCAGCGGCGATATTTAAATTTAAAAGTTGTGATAATGTACAAATTAAATCGCAACTAAGGCTCGGTGACTTTAGGCATTGTTGGAGCATTAAATAAGTTACCCAACTTACGAAAATAATCCTGTACCGCATTTGGATTCATATGGACGTGATCGGAGATAAAGTACCCGTCAGGATAGTAAGCGGACAAGTCGTTAACATAATAAAAATTTTTGTATTGACGTGCTAATCCAAAAAAATATCTATCTGCTCGGGCTTTAACACCGGTTTTGACCACCAGTGCAAATCGCGATTCATACATTGGAGTCGGGGTATAAATCACATTTGTATTACTGGATGCAGCGTCAACAATCAGTCTTCGTAAATAGCTATCTGCGGTCTTTGTCATACAAAAATTAAAGTTTGCGAAAACGATACTTTTATCTATTTTTAAATCTGGATAACGTGCAAGATCTTTGGCTATTTGCCTAATTTCTTCAGCAGAATTATCTACATACGTATCCACGATTTCACCGCTGCATTTGTGAATATTAGATTTAAATTTTTCCAAAAAATTTGCGTCGATATCGAATAGAGGCGAAGTGATGGCAGGTGGCGGATCTGGCGGCGGAACTGGCGGAAGATGAGTTGGTAGGTGAACGCTATCAAGTGGTTTAGTTGGCGCCATTAAATTTTTAAAATCTTCTGCTATTTTAACGATAACATAAGGTGTAAAGAAAAATTTGTAACTCAACATACGCCGCAAAATACTTGCGTCATTTGTAGATTTGTAGATATCGGCAATTTCTTTCCACTGGGTAAACGTCTGAAAAACCGCAGATTCCGTTCCTCGAGGAAAAGAATAATAATTGGCTGCCAAATGCTGAAAATTATACCCAATGACTAAATTTTGAGGTGCTTTATGGTTTTGAAGGTAGCGATGGTACAAAAAATAGTAGCCCATTATTGTTGCGCTGTAATTGCTGGATAAAGGCATAAGTTCCTCTTTGCCCCCAGGTAAAATCAGAGTATAGAAATAATCAACCTGCTCGAAAATACTATCCCCAATTGTAACATTTTTAAAGTAGCCCGCTTTATCGGATTCGATTTTTCTAATTAAGACATTAAACTTATGTTCAACTCCGATTCTGTATTTGGTGTAAACCAAACCCAATACAGCATCAAACACAAATAAAAAAGCCAATGAAACTGCAGAAATTTGTACGGTTGCTTTGAAAAAGTTGTTTTTGACAAATCGAGACGACAGCCAAAAAATAAATACCGGTATCCCCAGAATCAACACCCATCTAAAAATGCTCTGATATATCATTAAGTTATTCCAATTCTTAATTATCTTTGACTACTAGGATAACGTGTTCACAATTCCAAGAATACTGAAAATGATTAGTTGTTTACATTCTCAAAGTCTTATCGTACATCTAGAGATTATCACCAAGAGGTTAAAAACATGTTGAAATATCAGATCGTAATTCTTCTATCGTCAGTCCTATTATCGGTTCTTTTGCAAAGTGTGGCCCAAGCCGATAAGTCAGAGGCTCAGATTAAATTAGCAAAGGATCTGTTTTCGGCTTGTGCTTACAAGGAATATTCTCTTAAGGGTCCGAAACTTGACTTTGCTGATTATGGATTCGCTTCTTGTGAGCTGTTTAGTTTTACTAAAATTGACGAAAAAGTTGAGGAATTTTTATGTCGTGCGTATTTTGCAAACGATTTTCATCACCAAAAAGGTGTGATAAATTTTGAAATTAAAGATTTGAAAACGAATTTATCATCTCTGGAAATAAAAAACATACCCGTGAAAAGTGGTGAGGTTTTAGACCGTGTTCAGCAATTTATGAATCATTATTGCGTACGCGACCCTGAAAAGCAGCAACTTGCAGCAAATGCCTCGGATTTTGCAAAATCACGTATTGCAGCTACAAGCCTATCGCCTTTAAACTTCTGTGAATCAAATCACCCAAAGCCAGAAGGCTGGCAAATTTCTCAAGCAGGTATCATTGAGTGCAAAAACGAAAGCCAAAACCTACATCAAATAGAGTCAGATAGAACTTACTATGATGCAAGCTGCAAGTTATATATGGACTCCCATTGTCGAAGTCGATAAATCTTGCTCGAATATGACGTAATTTATTTTTTAACGGAAGCTGATTTGACTGCGGCAGCCAACCGGCCAATTCGTCGCGAAGAATTCTTCTTATGGATAATTCCTTTGGTTGCTGCCTTTGCCAATGCCACTTGAGCATTCTTAAAAAGATTCGTCAATTGCGCCGTGTCAGATTTGTCGGTTCCGGCCTTTATACCATTCAACGCAAATTGCAGCTTTTTAATCGTTGTACGAACAGAGGTCATGTAACGGCTACTGTGATCACGCTTTTTTTCGCTGGTTATTGCACGTTTTACTGAAGATTTGTGACTAGCCATGATTTAAGTCCTTTTATAGGGTCAATACGAATCAAAAACCTTAACAACTTTTAAATACGCTGTCTATGTGATTTTAAAGATTTATGGACCTGATGTTTGTGCGGGTTTATTTTGGACAGGATTGTTTTGAATAGGATTATTTTGGGTCGGACTATTCTGTGATGGAGCATTCTTAGCCGGAATTGAAGGACTTGGAGAGGTTATAGAAGAAGAAGGCGGACTACTCGATGGGGATGCTGAATTCGATGGCGAACTTAAAACCACTACAGTTGTCGAAGCTTTGAGAGCAGTTGAGCCGCTGGTACAGATAGCGTTCACTAAAAACTGACCAGCAGAAGCATAAGAGTGGGATGCGCTAACTCCTGATCCGGACTGCTTATCGCCAAAATCCCAGGACACAGAACCCTCAGAAAGTAGACACGTACTACTAAAATTAATTGTCTCTTTAGTCGGCGAAAAAAGCGGCGTCGCAAGAATTGTAAAACTTGGTTGCATCGTTGAAGTGGAAGTCGCCTCGGTCACCACATTTAAAACCAACGAAGCACTTGCGCTCTGCCCAGTCGGTGTAAAAACTTGCATTGCTACCTTGTGACTACCCTCGGCTGTAAAGGTAAAAGGAACTCCGAGACTAGTACACTCTGAACTTTTTCGTTCGGCTGTTTTGGTCTCAGCGTCGATTGTGTAAACAGCTCTAACAATACCTTTATTCGCGCAGTTCGCATCGATTCCAATAACAGTATCTACAGTGAACGAACTTGGCCTTATAATGACGGGCTGATTAATCAAAACGCTCTGTGAAACTACGCCCTTTTGCTCAACTTCGACCGCCGCATCAGGCAAACTGGAAAGCGGCACGGAATTGTCTGGACGTGTCGAAGAAGAACCCGGCGAAGAACTCTGCGACTGCGCATCGGAACCGGCGCCTTGTTGGCCACCTTTAAAAGAAAATTTCGCCAATTTACATGATGACAACAAAAAACTAACTACGAGGATTTTAAACATTCTAATCTTCCCTTGTTATCTGGTGATTTTAAATTCTACACGACGATTTAATTTTCGGCCCTGATAATTTCCATTATCGGCAACGGGATGTTTCATCCCCATTCCCACTGCCTTAATCTTTGCGCCATCTTCTTTCAGAGCTTCCACCATGTACTTTCGGATCGTTTGGGCACGACGCTCACTTAAATCTTGATTGTATTCCTCTGAACCAAAAGAATCGGTGTGGCCTTCGATCACTAATGCCGTATAAGGCGGATCTTTGCGAATATATTTTACCATTTCGGCAATTACTTCTTTGGATCCCGGCAGGACAACATTATCTTTGTCGAATGCAAAATTAATATTGCGAATGACAATCGTTTCTTCGCCTCTTTTTGGCGCCTGTTGAAAGGTCTCATCAGATTCTTGATGGCTAGTGTCTTCAACCGACTTGGGTGTTTTTATTTTTTTCGAAACCCGCGCCGTAGTGTCTGTGCCCCAAACTGGACCGAATACATAGTTTAAACCAACATAAACTCGCCAATCAGGCGAGGCAACTCCGCGTTGCAACTGCGTCCCTGCGCCGCCGTGCAAAGCTAGGTGTGGCGTGACATCGGTTTTCACTCCAAGCAGGGTTTCTAATGAAGAATTTGCTCTTTGTGTGTAATTATTTTCGGTTGTTTGAGTGGGCCAAGCTCCAAATACTTCCCATATTAATTTTGTTTGCGCCGTAGGAAAGTGATAACTTACCGCCGTGGATCCGATGTATTGATCTTTGGAAGGTTCGATAGGCGCATTAAGAATCTTTTCACCCGTCAAACGTTTTCGATATCCAACGTTCACTCCAAGAGCAAATTTTCGAATGGTAGTATCAGCGACAAGCTCTCCATTGTAGATAAACATTCCGTTCTGTCCCATATAAGGATTATCTTGCAAAAGATTATAATTTGCAGACAAAACCGCCGCGACACCACCTTGTTTGTCACCCCAAAACCGGATTTTTGCATTTGCCCTTAATTCACTCACACCTTGTTGTACAAATTCCCCGTGAAGCTCTTCTGTTTCAACTTTTTGATAAACGATATTTGGTACGCTTACTCCGACGTCTAGGAATTTTAAAAGTCCGACACCAAAATTGAAATCTGCTGTTGCAATCCGATCTTTTGGTTTGATTTCCTGGTTTGTCCCGGCTTTATTGTAATTGATTACGGGCAATGAATTAGCAGCATAATTTAAGAAAAGTCCTAAGTTAAATATTCCTGGGTCGAGTGTTTCGCTAGAATGGACAGTAACAAAATCGAGGCCGTCGGTACTGGCATTAAAATTCTGCGCATCAATTCCTGTGACATTCGCTAGTAAATGGAATTCGAGTAGCAAAAATATCGCCGCGATCACAAATTTCATAGAATACAAACCTTCGAAAAATAGCTGAATTATTGAGAAATATTAGTTTATCAGAAAAAAAAGTCGATTACTACCCATGCCGGTCCGACATTAATCAGTAAGCCTTCCTTAGATTTTCACTCACAAGTCAAAAGCACTCCAGAGGTTCGGGAACTTTTTATGCTGCTTAACTTTTAAACTTTTCTGCTTCAGCTCGTGCCGCTTTGTCCACACGTTCATTTTCAACGTGCCCGTTGTGACCTCTCACCCAGTGCCAATGGAGTTGGTGAAATTCAGCCAGCTCCGAAAGCTCAAGCCAATGTTCTTTATTTTTAACGGGTTCGCGCGCCGCTGTTTGCCAGCCACCAACTTGCCAGCGCTTAAGCCACCCTTGCTTGAAAGCATTCACGATATACTGACTATCAGTGTAAATTGCCACTTCGGATTTTCTCGTAAGTGCTTTGAGTCCTTCAATCACCGCCTGCAGTTCCATTTTATTATTAGTAGAAAATTTTTCCCCACCGGAAATAAGTTTTTCCGAGCCATTAAATTGCAATAAAGCAGCCCAGCCACCAGGGCCTGGATTTCCGATGCAGGCTCCGTCTGTAAAAAGCTCAACTTTTGTATCTAAGGTTGCATTTAAAATAGTATTCATTACATTTTCTCGAACTTGTATTTTTTTAATTAAACGAAAATAATTATGCTAACGTTGTAAAGGCAAAGGGACAACAAAATGATTGGAATATGATGCTTCGAATAGTCGGCGCCAAGTACGTAAAGATAACCCAAATAAGGTACAGGTTTCGATTTAAACCGCGGTTTGTCGTTTAAATGAGTTTGCATCAGGAACTTTCAACCCATGTTCTGCACAGACTTCCGCAAGAGCTTGCGACAATTGCAGATCGCCAGGTAAAATTTCAACAGCCTGCCAAAGAGTATCATAAGCTACCAGAGGATGCGTTGTTGATTTGCGATATTGCAATAGCAACTGTTTAATCTTTGGCTGCAACGTTACATCGCAAAATCCAAAAATTATGGACCTAAACGCAAAGTCAATTTGCCCAAGCTTAAACCCAATCAGCCCAAGTCCAAAATACGCATGGTAGTTTTGATGGTTCGAAGATAACGCCTTACGAAAAAACACCTGAGACTCAGCATAAGAGACATTTTTCAAACAAATAAAACCAAGAATCTCGTACACTTCACTATCTTTAAATCCGAAATCAATGGCTTTTTCAAGCGCCGCAACCGCTAACTCGTGCTCTTCGGCCAAATAAAAACTTTTGCCTTTGAGGAAAGAAAACTGACCTTTTAATAAAACATTTACTTGGTCTGGGCCCATGTAGAAAGCTTCTAATTTTGAGATGCTGCCATCGACCTCGGAATCTTTGCGGTCAAGTTTTTCTGACAGTTCTTCCAAAACCTTTTTTTGAATCGCAAAAGTCTTGGAATGCTCTGGAGAGCTTTTTGCCAATTCTACCAATGAATCATTAATTGTAAAGTTAACCTCAGAAACCTCGTGCAGACTTGACGCATCCTTTCGTAAGACTTTTTTCTTCAGGTCGTAAGCCTGGGAAAGTTTAAATGCCAGAGATTTTTCTTGCCGAAAATCCACTTCAAAAAAATGACTCTGAGACTTGAACTGCGATGCCTCCGCACTCTCGTGCGAAGCCAACGTTAAGCAGCCCGAAGCGTACGCAATAAAGGCATTAAACGACTGGTGCACACCGTCTATATCCTCTTTGTAACACGGCATGGAAACCCAGATATCGGCTGCGGAAATAAAATCACTCCAAAAAGGTGCTGCATTTTGATTTAGAAAAAAACACTGACTTGCTAAACCTAAATCCGAGCAGATATATTTTGCCGACTGAATTCCATCGCCTTGACCCCAAAAAATAAATCGAATATTTTTCTTACTTTCATCCACAACCGAATCCAAGAAAGATTTGACTCCACTCAGTAAAATTCGTGTCTGTGATTCATCAAAAAAAGAATAATCAAAGGTTACAATAATCGTACTTGGACTTAAGTTAAAATAGGACCGGAATTTACTTTGCTTTTCTGGAGTAAACAAACTTCGCTCGGGAATGATCTGCACGCGGTTGATTTTTTTAGGCTCGGATAAAAACCGGTTGACCGTAAAGCTGTGGCTTTCGCTTAAAGTTAAAATCAAATCGGCATTTTCTAGACAGTCTTTTTGAATCGAAGCAATATTTAAATAACTCGTAAATTTCTCCAAGGTTCCATCCAAACTTAGAACAGCGCACGGAATTTGATTTTGTTTGCAAAATCGCACCGCCTGAAAAGATGACAGATGCCATTCGTCCACCACCAGAACTAAATCGGCATCCTGCAGATATAAGCCAATATCTCGCATAAAACCTGGCATATTTGGAACATTCTCTAAAAGTTGCAGTTTGAAATTCAACGCCTCGTGTTCACCTTGAAACACCGACGCGTAAGCCAAAATATCGACTTGAAAATCGCGATTTAAACTTTCGAAAATTTGCAGGTGGTAAGACTGACTTAAAGAACCCGCTACGATTTTTAATTTTCTCATAAACCTATCCACCTTCAAAAAATTTAATGCGAAACACTCAATACTTTTTGACCAAAATCCACCTGGAAAAATTTATCTTCAGACAAACTGTCACTTTTAACCACCAAACCATAAACGGAGTTCTTTCTATCGACACTCGCCGGAAATTGCACTTCGAGTTTGTCATTGGTATATTTCCACGACTGTTTTTGTTCGGCATACGAATCCGAAATATCGGGATTTAAAAAATCCACCAACGTAAATGTAAATTCCGATTCTTTCAAAAGCCCATTTTGTGTAAAAACCAACGCGTGATTTTTAGCGGACAATTTTTTTTCCTGCAAAGGCAAAAACTCTTGCAGCGAAATCTGCACTTGGGGAAGAGATTTCAATTTAAATGTGAATTTCGCTAAATTTTCCTCTAGTAATTCAAAGTTATCGACCACTCGAATTCGCGCCTCAATCTGGCTGCTAGAGCTCATTTTTGGCAAATTAAATTCAAATTTGCCTCTGGCTTTTTCATTGGCTGCAAGGCTTCCTACAACAATTTCTTGGGGTTCTATTTCAAACGGTTCAAAATCTAGATAAACCGCAAGTTTTTCCCGAAGTTGCGCTGTAGGATTAGTGACTTCCCAATGCAATTCGATTTTTGCTCCGGTAAATTGGGAGGTCGAAGCAGAGCTTAAAACTTTTAGACCAATGTCCGAATCCATTTCTTTATCTTGAGTGTTATCCCGAACTAATGCAGGCCTAGTCCACTGAATTTTAAAAGCATTTTTAAGCCAAGCTCCAACTTTTGTTTCGTTTAACTTCCCGTAGGATTCAAGACTTTCGCGAGCACGTTCCAGCCAATAAGATGACCTTAGATTTTGTTCACTTATTCGATTGTTTGGCACTTCGTTTAATATCATTTCCGCAACTTTTTCGTCCTCGTCAATTTTGTCGTCTTTCAGATAAGCGAAAGAGTAACTTGGTACATTCGCGTTTAATTCCTGGAAATTTTGCAGATGATGGGATAACGAGGCCTCGGTGACAAAATGATTGCGACCAAATAAATTTTTGTTTGACGATGCGATGGTGAGTGGATGAAGGGCCACATCTGGTGTCACACCAAGATTTTGAATCGACTGTTTTGACGGCGTGAAATACCTAGCGATGGTCAGTTTTAAAGCTGTATCAAAAGGCAAATCAAACAATGTTTGCACGGATCCTTTGCCAAACGTTTTTTGGCCAATAATAATACCACGATGATGATCACGCAATGCTCCAGCAACAATTTCACTAGCTGATGCTGACTCACTATTCACTAGTACTGCCAACGGCAACCTTACAGCTTGCATTCCAGTGGCCATTTCCACCTCTTTATACTGCCCGTCGGTACTAACAATATCTCCTTGGGCTAGAAACAAATCGGCAACCGCAACCGCCTGATCTAAGAGCCCACCTGGATTAGACCGCAAGTCCAATATAAAACCTTTTAGTGGTGCCTTTTTCACCGCAAGTTTGTACGCGTTTAATAATTCATCCGAAGTGTGCGCCGAAAAGCTTTCAATTGCGGCTACAAAATAAGCTCCGTTTTGAGTTTTTTTGATGTTTGCTGTTACGCTTGCCACGTCGATCCATTCGCGATTGATTACTATATCAATAAGTTTTTTTAGTCCCTTTCGCCGAATTGTTAACGTTGCTTGCGTATCAGGACTGCCGCGCATTTTCTCAACAACTTGATCGATGGTGGTTCCAAATATTATTTTGCCATCAATTTTGATGATCTGATCGGCAGCCTTGACACCTGCTTTTTCCGCCGGCGAACGAGATATTGTTTTGGTGACTTCTAAAATATAATTTTTCATGGAAACAACAACGCCTAAGCCTGCAAACATTCCTTCGGTGCTTTGTTTTAATTCGTTGTAACCGGCGGCTGTCAAAATCGCTGAATGCGGGTCAAGAGCAGCGATCACGGAAGTGGCAACTATATTTTCTGCCGGTCCGTTACAGTATTTTTTAACTTCACAAATGAACTGAGCGATTTTTGTAAGAGTATTTGCCAAGTCGTCTTTAGAAATGGGATGCAATGAAATGTTAATTTCTTGGCTATCGATTTTTAAAGATGTTTTTGTGACTGTAAACTGTTCAAAATTTTTGTGGCGAGGAATTTCTTCTAGCGTCTGTATTAGTATTTTTTCCAGGCTTGTTCGGTCATGATCTACGTAGTTTTCTTGGACCAAAGAAATCAGTGATTCCATATAAATTTTTAAGGTCTGTTTTGGCATTGGATTAACGGAAAGATTGGTCATTGCTGACTGGCGGTAAACTATAGAAGTCGACGCCAGATGAAGCCACCATGTGATGCTGGAAAAAGCGGCCAAATAAAAGCTAAGCCAAACTGAACGCAACGCTCTTCCCCTTTTTTTAAGACCAAATAACGGAATAGAATCTTCGTTAGCTCATCGGCAGAATTTTCCTACTCTTAACGCTTCAATCGAACGTTCAAGGCTGAATAAGCATTCGGAGAGCACCAGGCAAACTATTGATTGTATTGCAGTATTTTTTCGTTTTTATATTTTTTTGAAGTGGTTCTTTGGTTTTTACCAAAAGCGCCGATTACGCCATTGGGGCATAGATGTGCCCGCATCCGAAGGCTGACTTCATTAAGGAATTGCAATGAATTTAAAAGTTCAAACAATAAGATTTTTAGGTATAGCCCTTGGAGTATATATATTTCCGATTCTGGGTTTTGCAGGCACACAAACGCATGTCCAGCTCGTAACACTTGAAAATTACGAGCTTGAAGCCGAGCTAGCTAATCCAAAACAGCTTGAATACTTAGAAACTCTTATGATCACAAAATTAAATACGAAAGAATCAAGCTATGCGTATTTTATTTTATCGAATATATATCTTAAAAAATTTCTTGCAGAGCCTGCAGAATCGCAATTAATTAAAACCGCCTTTGATCTGGCAGAACAAGCGATCGACCAGAATCCACGGAGCGAAAAAGGCTATGTTGCACTTATGCAGGCTTTGGAAACCGTAGGGCAGTCAAATCGCATCGATGAAGTGATGATGGAAATGTCGCAGAATCATGTGGCCTGTCTTTGGCGATGCGAATTTTTCAAAATTCAATCTCAAACTGACATTTCAGAAAATGATTTTGAACATGTTATGAATTCTGTTCCCACTACAGACAAAGCATTAGCCTTTGAAATGATTTTACCGCATTATATATCGTTTTTAACCTCACCTGGATCGCAAACACCGCCGCTGGTGAAACTCGTAACACTTAGTTCACACTACCCACACCATTTAATCGATACTGCCGTGGCTAGCCTCTATGTTAGAAATGGTCAGTTTAGTGAAGCCAAATCTTTATTTCTGAAAGTGTTTGATCACAATCACGAAAATGCCGATGCGGGCATCAATGCTGCAGTTCTCGAATACCGGGTGTTTGATCACAATGAAGCCGCGCTTAAAATACTTAAAAAAATTTTTGCGGTAGAAGCTTTACCGGGTGAAACTAAAACCTTGGCGGAAATCCATTTAGGAATTGTTTATTACCGACTTGGAAATATCAAAGAAGGCATGAAATATATCAAAAGCGCGCTGAAAAGCTCCCAAGAATTTGAAACCCATTTAAAATTCATCGTCCAAGAAATTCGGCCTAAAAAGGCTCAAATTGCCTTGGAACTGCTGCGCGAATTTCAAATTGAGCGTCCAGGGATAGATTTAACTTATGGACTGGCGGCAAAAATTCTAAGCGACGATCTTGGCTTGTTTGCTGAAGCTCAAGAAAGTTACACGAACGCACTAACGCTGGATGTTAATAAATCGGATTATTTTCTTGGGCGAGGTTTTAGTTTTTTAAAACAAAAGCA
Organism: bacterium; assembly: GCA_043757325.1. Lineage (GTDB taxonomy): Bacteria > Bdellovibrionota_B > Oligoflexia > Oligoflexales > RGVZ01 > JAYVPO01. The sequence continues at coordinate 407 of JAYVPO010000129.1, read as the reverse complement.
ATTTGGTGCAGCAAAAGAGGATTTATTAAAAGCCACTGAACTCGATCCCGAGAATTTTGAAGGGTATTACAATTTAGCCTGTACTTTCGTCGGATTGGGCGAACTCGAAGCGGCTGAAAAATATCTGCAGCAATCTTTGGCTCTTAATGGAGATTTAATTCAAACCGCAAAGAAAGACAAAGATTTAACGGAATTATTTCAAAAGAAAGAAATACTGACTCATTAAGGGCCCGTCACAAAATAACTTATACTTCTTGCCGACAATTTCTATTCACCTTCACAATTTTTCTTGGTAAAAAAATCCTCATTTGTCGCGGACAAACTCCGGTATTTTTTGCCAAGAAAACTTTCAAATCTGAACACAACTTGTCGGCAAGAAGCACAACTTATTTTGTGACGGGCCCTAA
>JAYVPO010000128.1:0-22349 GCA_043757325.1 bacterium | reverse complement strand
AAGATGGAGGCCGCGAGAATAGATTTGCAAAAATCTGACTCTCCATCCTTTGTAAGTCAATCAGAGCAAAGGTTATATGCTTAAGCTAGTGCCATTGCTTCCAGGATCTAGCGCAAGAAAATTAAAACGCGGCGGCGCTAACCTTCTTGCTGGTCGTGCACTTAAAAAACTAGTCTTCCCACTTTCAAATCTTGAAATTGAACTGAAGCTTTCGCAAGCCTTGCAAATCGGAACGTTTCCAGGGATTTATTGCCACCAAGATTCTGCCCTAGAAACTCTTGAATCGTATTAGTAACAAATTTTTAAGGAAGGAAAATGTTTTCTTAGAGCGGTATTTTTTTTGCTGTACTCAAATTAGCAATCTTGAGAGACTTGCGTGTGATATATACAAAATTCCAAAACTGTCGCGCATGGTTAAACGGCGAAAAAGTCGTCATTGATTCGTCCTGTTATAGTAAAACTAGAGATGTTTTTGAAGGTAGACTTAATAAGTTTCCGTCGGTAGTGAAAAAATTAAAAAAATTCAACGATGACAATATTTTTCTTTTAACAGCAGCTATAGGTGAAATCGGAAATAATTCTTTCGACCACAATTTAGGACAGTGGAGTCATGAACCAGGCATCTATTTTAGTTACCACTTAGAAGGTTCTTTCTTATATTTACTGGTCGCAGATCGCGGCCGTGGAATTAAAGCTTCTTTAGCGGCAGTTCATGATGGATTCTATGACGATCAGGTCGCGTTGGACACTGCTTTCACAAAAAAGATCACGGGAAGGTTCCCGGAAAAACGTGGTAATGGCTTAAAATTTGTTCGCCAAGTTGTAAACGGTGACCAGAAGCGAGGCCTATGGTGTCAATCGGGCTTAGGAGTTATCGAGTTTGGAAAATTTGGCAATATTTTAAAAACCTTGGCTCGTGATCATCTTGATTTCGCAAATTTAGATGGTACCATAACCTTAATTGCTTGGGGTGCCGCGTGAAAATTTCAATTGAAAAATACGGGAAAATTTTGATTTCTCGACCTGCTGGCAAAGAAGCTGCTGCAATGATTCTCATATCCCTTTCGGCAATTAAAAACGACGAGCGTATCGATCTTGATTTTGGTGGGGTTAATGTGGTAGCTCCATCATGGCTGGATGAAGTTTTGACAGCATTAAAAAATAAATTTGGAGAGCGCGTTAATTGTCTTGAGTCAAAAAATTCCAGTCTGAACGAGTCTTTAAAAACACTGCGTGATTTTCCATAGCGCGTTTAGCGGCACACATCATCTGCATTTGCCAGTTGTTAAGGTTAGAAATAGAGATATAAATCCTCAACTTAAATCTCAAACGTACCGGTTAACAATTTGACAGAAAGTCGAAGATTCAGATTTGATATTTTTAACCCAAGTTTGTCTAAATCAGCTTACGGAAGCCGCCGATGGCAATGCCTTCCGACGACCCTCACGATCGTCCCAAAAAGTCGAAGCCTAGGCTAAACGTAAAGCTGACAAGGCTAGAAAACATTAACCCGCGCAGAAAATTGCATCCAATATTAGCCTGAGGAGTTACTATTCTTTTAAGGCGAGTCACAGATTAAAAAAAGCAGAGCTGGGACTAGAAGGAGTTTATCGATTTGGGGCGGATCTACCCTCGGAGCCTTTTTTTAACTGAATGACCGCAGGTGCTTTTGATATCAATAATCGCGGGGTCGCCGAGAGATCAGATACTGGTGTTGATAAGGTTCTAAAGTCAGAATCGGGCTTTGCAGATATAGCCGCAGGTTTTGAGTACTAGAAAGTAATAAAAATACAAATCAAACCGTAATGTTTTTTTATGAAAAATTATTCAATTCGAAGATGAATAGAATTCTGATTTCCAAAAACACCAGGTAATACTATAACTCCACCGCCATTTAAACTTACAACTCCTTTATTAACGGCCGAGACCGAAGTAAGAATCAGCGATCCTTTAGCATAAATAGGCGTGATATCTGTCAGACTTTCGTCATGTACCCCGACTTCATAAAGATTTTTTCCTAAAACTACCGCAAAATTTTGTACGCCATTTTTTTCGAACATTGTTCCTAAAACGCTGTCTTGCATGTATGGTTTTGGAAGTTCGTATCCTGCGCTGCACTGGCCTTCCTTGCAGATGTAAATTTTTGATCCGTCGGTTGTGGCGATCGAAGTGCGATTGCCTGAGATATCGACGCAAGCTGAAAGGATTTTTTGCCACCTAGAATTTGCGTGATAAAACAAACCTTCTAACGAACACAACCAATCTCCGGCAACTTTTTTTACATATTCCACTTCGGCGGCGGGAATAGGTCTCGTTTCTCGGGTATTTGAATTTAGATTGTAACTAACAACATCTGATCCTTCGATCCAAGTTGCAATGTCCCCGACTAACCCCAAACTGGATGCGCCGATCGGACTACTAATTATTTCAAATTGAGGATTTTTTATATCGGAAAATACAACTACGCTTGGACCTTGTTGTGCAATAAACGTTTTACCGTTATAAAAAATTTTTTTGAGAAAAGGTGCGTTTCTAACGCGCGCGCAGTTTTTTGTCTGTTTCAATTCGAATGTGCTAAGTGTGACATTTGTCGCATAATCTTTTGCACACTGCCAAAGTCCATCGTCGGTAGCCATTAGCACTTGATTATCTGCACTGATTGAGTGATTAACAAAATTTGGAGCAGCGGAATTTTGACGATTTAACGAATCAATCGCTGATTCGCCATAGCTTATTGGCTCTGATGCGAATTTGCCAATGGAGCGCCATACACCGTCTTGACCCCGCCATACTTGCGGAATGTTGCGTGAAAAATCAGTTGATGTGAAATTGTCGTCGTCTTGCGATTTTAAGAATCGCGGTGAAGAAACAGTAGAAGGCGTAAGCTTAATCCCATCAAATGTGAAAAAACTCAATTTCGGCCTATCTTCTCCACGAATGAATTTACTACTTTCAATAACAATTTCCCCGCTTCCCATATCCGTGAAAGTTAATGACATATTCTCGTTTGGACCGCGAGAAAACTGACCATATAATTTTCCTAGTTCCATAGTGCGCGTTCCACGAATGACTTGCTCATCTCCATAAAAGCTATAAATCAGGCCGCGTTTCAGTGGTGTAATTTTACCTATTACTACCACTTTAAGATCTAACTTCGTTATTTTCCCATCTTTTTGGATGAGGCAAAGATTTGCTTTGCTTTTTTCAACTTCTCCACACGGCTCATAAAGATTTCCCTCTACATCCAGCGCAGCAGAAAAGCTTAAGTTAGGAATACGATCGTGCTTATGCGATTCTTGAAATTGATCAGATAATAATGTCCAAATACTAGCTTCTCCAAAATCAATAGCAACACGATCTGTCCCATGAGGTAGAAATTTTGGAATTTTACTAGTAGCTTTCCAACTTTGGAATTTTTTCCATTTGTTTTGACTTGTACTTTTCGGTTTTATAAACAAAACCCATTCATTACTTAATTTGCTAAGTGCCCAGCAATGATTTGAAGAATGAAAGACTTGAGATGGAACTCCAATGTCCATCAGGGTTATGAGCCATCGTCCTCCTTCTTGACAGTACACAGATTTTAGACCTCGAATTTCAGCCACACCGCACGCGCCAGTCGGTTCATCCCATACTGGAAACATATTGTCTACTGGCGGAGGAGCTATGGGTAAAAGTTTCGCAAGAGTGGTTTTCGAATCAGATCTTTGCCTTTCAAAACTGCCATCGAAAAGCGTTAAAGCAACATCATAAATAATGCCGTTATCGAAAAGAAGATTGCCTCCCGCGATTGACTGCGAGGCAATTAAGTCACGATGGACGGCTCCACCTTGAAGAGTAAGAACATGATTGCCGCAGGTCCAATAAACATTAGAGTCGTAAAATTCGGGACTTTTAAGTGTGATCCCTGCTTCGTTACCGTCGCAGTCGTAAATCTTTTCAGCCAATTTATAATTTAAATCACTCCGATAAACTTTGCCGTCGGCGAAATAGTAAAAATTATGTTTATCGAAACCAATAAATTTATTTTCATCTGATTTGACTTTAATTTCCCAAACTAAAGTTGCAGCTGGTTTCTCAGTTAGAATATTTGTTATTTCGTAAATGCGCTGCTTATTTTCATCAGGTCCGTTCGAAATGATTTTGCGTGCACGAGCCATGGCAAAATAGCGACCGTCTCTACGCAGAAGTTTTAAAAAGGAAATTTTAAAATCAGCATTGATAATCTCAATTTGCTTGGGAATGTTCGCAGTTGCAGTGAGGTGATTATATTTCAAAATTCCACCCTGGTTTGTGTCACTATTCCGGTCCCCCAAGGCAAGGGCGTAAGAACCATCCTCTGCCCAAACAACTTGATCAACACCTACGGATAATGCGTAGAGATTTTTCTCAATGGCATTTGCAGGACGATAATTAGAACCTGTCCAATACCATAAAGTTTCTTTATTATTTTGGTCGAGGATAAAGATGGCCTGCTGACCACGACTGTCGAGATTTAAGGGTGACGTGATACAAGGAGAGCTCGAAGGCGATTCGGCGCAGCCAAGAAATCCAGCTTCAGCAAAAAGATTTTTAAAATTCCATGACTTGTTTTCGTTCCTCGTGAAGATGCCACGAAAACTTGTGAAAACAGCAAACTTCCCTTCGAAAGTGACAAAAGATGTTTGATCGCCGAACGATATTCGTGGATCGCGAAAATTGAACAGATTAAACGCGCCAGCGTAGTTGATAAGTTGTCCGTCTATTTTCCATTCTGCAAAACTTCCATTGCTTCTAGACTGCCTGCCAATCCAAACTGAGCCGGTTTCAGGTTCCAACGTAAAGTCATAAGCCGTTTTGGATTTGAAGATCGACGCTTCACATATATTCGGAGTTAACATGACAAGTAATCCGCAGGCTTTGACTTTTGAAATCAAACTCATAAAACTTTTCTCCCGCTAAAAATTATCCTAAGAATTTTATGGGCACTGTATCACTGCCAAATTCATTTGACAGGTCGACCCCAGCGATACCGCCAAAACCAGCCCAAAGGTTTTTTGCCTTGATGATTTTTTTGTCTCCGCCCTCCGCTTTTCCGGTCGCGAAATCAACAGGAATCGCGGCATGAGATTCGAATTGACCGTTCTCATTTCGGACGCCGCTTTGGCCATAGACTCCTGGGCGGACATTATGGCCGATTGCAAGCAGAGAATTCGTTCTGAAATTATGGTCTTTTCCTTGCGAGCTATTGAGGCGTGGAGTTCGGGCATATTCGGCGGTCATCACAACAGTTGTTCGATCAAATACAGAATGATTATTGTTTAATTTTATCTTTTTCAGTTCTGCGCATAAAATATCGACTTCTTCTAGAGCTACTTTAAGTGGGTGTTTAGCATAGTGGTCACTGTGCGTATCAAAAGAGAACTTGGAACCAAAAGACAAGGTGGCAGAACCAAGCACTCCACTCGAAAATAATTGACCTAATAAATTGCCTACGCCCTGCGGCTTGTCGATATCTGCAGGGGCTTTAAATCCAGAACTTTTTAACTTTGCATTTACGTTTTGCGAACTTTGCACCGCATTTACATATCCATTAAATATTTGCCGTCTTGAAGGAGACAACACGTCTCTATAATTTGATAAATTGGCTTGAAGAATATCAAGATCGCTTGCGCCGCCCCCACTTCCCGGATCGATAAACGCCACAAAATCTTGAGCGGTCGCTGAAAGTGAACTGCTAGCATATGGTCCGGCCATAAATTGGCCATCATAAGACATGTAAATATGGGGAACACTGCATCGTTTCAAAAACGGATGACGTTTTGCAAGTACAGCTTGCATATAAGGAGATCCAAGTCGGCGCGCATCTTGAATACCCGTCATGATATTGTCGGGGTTATGACCGTTATCGACTTCCATATCAATTCCGTTAACAATTGCCATTTTGTCTGCGTATTTTCCTAAAACAAAACCGTCTGGAGCAAGTTTGATTCCATTAAAATTTTTAACGTCGTTCATCGAATAAGGTTGGTCGAATTGTTTTTCTTTATTTGGTAAAAGAAGATCACGATCCTTTGGGTCCAGTGCTAAACAAACGTCCCATGCACCAAAGACCTGCACAAAAATAAAAAAATGCGGATCGTCATTTGCGCCGTTGATTTTTAATTGTGGACCTTGTGCATGCGCAAGCTTTGTAAGTAGCGGCAATGACATAAGGCCCGCAGCAGTTGAAATAGTAAAGTCACGACGTGAAATTTTCATAATTATCCTTCTCAATAATAATAAAGCCCACCGTGACGAATAAGCATCGACAAAAGCCACTTATATGCGTCGGTCGGCGTTTTTGATTTTTCAACTACGCGGTATCCATTGATTAGCCGGCCGACAGAAGCCGCACTTGACTCCTCGCCAAGCCAACGAATGAGCATAGTTTGTACAAAATCTTTAATTACAAAATCGTTCGGACTCGCTATTAAATCGACTTTGGAAAACACAATTCTTTCGTCATCATCCAAAAAAATTTCTCGTTCAACAACCGCTTCAGCAATCGAAGCCGAGATCTTTTGCATAAATAGAATGCTTACTAGCGATGGGTGGTCATTTGTGCGAAGGCCAGTTTTAGGATCGAAACGACCAATTGCGTCCGCGAAAGTATCAAACGAGGTATGGACAAAACCCGTCAAACTTGCAATCTTGGATTGCATTTCAGACGCAGTCATATAGCTGTAGGAATGATTTTTGACAAATAATTCACTGGGCGAAAGTGCATGGTTTAACGTATCAAATCGTTTTGTGCCTACGAAACGAGGTTTCATATGCTCACTATCTGCAGCAGTTATTAATGCTGGAAACATTAAACAGGCAGCTGCAAGTAATATTTTGGTAAGACTAATCATCTAAAACCTCCGATATTTGCTTTTCACTAAGGGTCGAATGCCCTTGATTATCGATCGCCCCTGCAGAAATCCAGTCGTTAATTCTTGACAAACTTTCCGTGGGAAGTTGGGGACGTGGTGGCGGAGGCATCGGTTTAAACCCATTTTTTCTATTTATCACTCCCCAGAGGCGTTTTAGATGCTGAAAGTTAACATTTAAATCGGAATAAAATGGGTAGGATTGTGGATCGAATTTTGGTTCGGTAGATCCGTTCGTTAAATGACATCCGGTGCATACCTGAAGGTTAGATTTAATGTCATCGAATTTAAGTAAAGGAACTTCAGCGGAACTCCAAAAATATGGATGATTTACGACCTGAAACACAACATCCTTAAAATTTTGTTTTGCACTAAATGTTGTAACCAAGTCATTTTGAGTCTGAAGGGCTAACTTTACTCCGGTTCCAAATATAAATTCCCAGGTTTTTGAGGCAACGCATTGAGGAACCCGAACTTCATGGCTGAGAATATTTCCCAAGTCGCTTTCTCCAACTCCATCATAGGATCTTACTTTTCCGTTGTCGTCTCTCATAACGACTTTTCCTATCGCTGCTTGGCTAACATCGTACCAAGTGCCGGCACTAAAAGGCAGCATGGGTCGCCAGTGATCAAAAAACCTTGCCATGGGATCTAAGCGGTAGTGACAACCCATGCAATCAGGATTCGTCCCGTGTTCATCGCCGCTTGCGGTAAAAATTTTTGCTGGCGTTGACGGAAGTGTTGTAGTTTTAGTGTTAGGTGGAGGTGACAGAATTTCGCAAAGAAAAGTTCGGAAAATGTAATTAGAACGCGTGCGATTACGGTTCGAGGCTGTATCGGGATAGCGATTTAAAAAATCAAGGTTTGAGAAAATGCTGTGAAATCTATTTTCATCACGCTCAAGCCGTATGACGCGCCAATCGCCTGCTGCTTTGGGTAACGGTTCTTCTGTTCTAATGTTAGCCTGCTGATAAGCAATAGCACTCGAACCATCAAGAAGCATGTAGTTTTTTTTGAAAATCTCAAAATAGGGCTTATCTGCAGTTACGAGGTAGGAAGCAAGACGAGTCGTTTCTGATTTTGGCAAGCGCCACCAGACGGAGTGAAAATCTTCGACAACAGTGGCAAACTCGCGGCTTTTTAAATAAGCACGAACTTTTTTCTGATATATTTCTAGAAATCTTGAGGGGCTTTGTTCGATTTCTGTGCGAAATTCGGCAATTTCTGCAGCGGCAGGACTTGTGCCGCGCAATTTTAACGAAAGCTTTTGTAATAAAAATGCCGGTTTTAAAGGTTCGTCTGTAGAAGCTTTTCCTAAATTTGCGATGCTTATTAGCAGAAAGCAAACTATCGATTTTGTTAACGCCATTATCCCCCCGGACTAAAGCTTACATCAAAAAAAATTTGAAGAATTTCTCTATTAGAATACTCAATGCTATTATCATCTTCAATCAAAAAAATAATTCAACAAACTAGGATATTTCTGCAAAAAATTTTTGGCAGTGTATATGGCGAATCATCTACGGTAAGCAAATTTACATGGACACCGTAGACAAAATTTAAAATTTGAAATTAAGAAACCAGACATCCGACGAGAGCTTCAAAACTGAATTTAAGAAAATGCAAAAAAAAAATCGGTTTGCAAAACATTCAAATTTATCATGCTACATTTCGGAAATTTATCGACGCTGGGTTCGAGCATAAATAGATCCCCAATCAAAACACATCACTTCACCGGCACTATCCGCAGAATAAATAAACTGCCCATTTCCCGAAATCGCGATGGCTTCAATAGTGCTTTTATGTCCGAACAAATCAGTCAGCTTTTCGCCGTTTTCAAGGATTTAAATAATGCCTGTTTTGCTTTTAGACCCACTTGGGACGGGTAAAACAGCATTTTTTGCGGCCACTTTCGTTAATCAGGTCGAAACTTTATATCTGAATCTTTTACGTGGAAATACATTTCAGCGTTTCGTCAGCTCACCACATTTATTTAGAGATGGATGGCGGGAAAAAGTGTAAAAAGCCAAGGATAAAATATACGTCTCCATAGACGAGGTTCAAAAATTCCCTGAATTATTAGACGAGATGCATTAACTGATCGAAGTGCGCAAAAACAGAATAGCATTTATACTTTCAGGATCCAGCGCGAGAAAACTAAAACGAGACGGCGCTAACCTCCTTGCTGGTCGTTCCCATAACGAATTACCAAGGAATAATTTTGCCGCTAAAGTCAAAAAACTTGCCTGTGTCGGCCGGTTTTAAATTGGAAATCACCCGCGCCATATTCTGAGTCGAATATTCAGGTTCCAAAGGTGCTTTCGAGGTGCCCATGTCGGTTTTAACCCAGCCTGGATGCATAGAGATAACAATAAAATTTCGAAACTCTAACGCAAAATTCTTGGTGAACATGTTCAATGCGGTCTTGGAGATGCGGTAGCTGTAGGAACCGCCGGCTTCGTCATCGGCAATCGAACCCATAAGTGATGACATATTGACTAGAATGGGAGTAGGAGATTTCTTAAGTTGAGTCAGTAACGTCTGGACGACATAAATTGGAGTGGCCGTGTTCACATGCAGGGTTTCGGCAAAATGATCCGGGTTTAAAGTCTCAAAACTTTCTTCCTTGTGGAACAAACCTGCATTATTGATGAGTAAATCAATTTGCTGAGGGGCGGCTGACTTTAGCTTTTTTAAACCGTCCACAGTTGAAATATCCAGGGCCAGCAGTGACAATTTATCCGCGTATTTTTTGCGCAGAGATTTTAAGTCGTCGCTTTTTTCTGGACTGCGCGAAACTGCAATAACATTCCATCCCAGATCAAGAAATTCTCTGCATAGTCCCAAACCTAGCCCACGTGAGGAACCAGTAATTAAAGCTGTTTTCATGATTTTATCTCCGTAAAAAATTAAGCACCTGAACCAAAACTTGCAAAAACATGCCGCGCAATAATCATCCTTTGAATCTGCTGGGTACCTTCGTAAATCTGAAATATTTTAGCATCGCGGTAAAGTTTTTCGACAGGGTATTCGTTCGAGTAACCATAACCACCAAAAATTTGGATCGCATCTTGAGTAATTTTCACAGCCGCATCACCCGCAAAACACTTGGCAAAGGACGCAAACTTTGTATTTCGTTGGCCTTGATCTAAAGCCCAACCAGACTGCAACGCAAGCAATCTACCTGCTTCAATATCTTTTGCCATATCCGCAATGATAAATGCCACTGCCTGATGCTCCGCAATCGGCTTGCCAAAAGTTTTTCTTTCAAGTGCGTATTTTACCGAGTGCTCAAATGCGCATTGGGCCACTCCAACCGCCGTGGCGGCAACATAAGGACGCGAATGATCGAAAGCCGCCATCGCAATTTTGAAGCCATCGCCTTCTTTTCCTAAACGGTATTTTTCGTGAACCCGGACATTATTAAACTGAATCGCTCGGGTGTCAGAACAACGTTGACCTAAATTAATTTCTTTTTTGCCCGGCTTGATGCCTTCCAAATTTCCAGGGATAACAAAACCAATCATCCCCTTCGGGCCAAGACTTGCGTCCATGGTCGCCAAAACAAAATACCAAGCTGCTTTCGAAGCATTGGTGATCCACATCTTTTCGCCATTTAAAACATAATACTCGCCGTCTTTTTTAGCTAAAGTTTTGATCGCCGCAACATCACTTCCTGCGCCCGGTTCCGTAACACAATAAGATGCCATTTTAGGCTCTTTAATTAATATTTCGGTGAATTCTTTTTTCTGTTCGGGGTTTCCTGCTACCAGAAGTGGGCCAAGCGCCAAGTCATTTCCAACCATTGCAGTAGACATTCCCGAACAGCCATAACCCAAATGTTCGGTAATTGCGGTCTGAACTAAATGCGACAAACCCAAGCCACCAAGCGCTTCAGGAATGCTCAAGTTGAGTAATCCTGCTGCGTGAGCTTTTTTGATAATTTCCCAAGGATATTCCATGGACTGATCGTGTTTTGCAGCCTGAGGCATCATTTCTTTGACGGCAAATTCTTTAGCGGCTGAAATAATGGCTTGGTCGTCTTCTGAAAATTGAAAATGCATTTTTAAAATCCCTTTATTAAAACAACAGTAATACAATCATGCTAAGGCAAGCAAAAGAGGATCATCCCTTAAAAACTCAACTTTGTCGCCCCACTCCATATAGAGTATCTCTTCTTGCCCATCTAATGCAATGACCGCTCGGTCACAACGATTTTCAATTGAAAAAATAGGCTGCGAAGATGTCAGGTTTTCCGGACTTAAATCCACAAATCCCTGACATAAGTTTAACTTCTTTTTTTGGAACGCATAAGGCTCCCGAACACAATATTGAATTCTTTGATCGGACAACTCCATCTGTTCGCCGCCCGCAGCCATTATTCCAGCCGAACTTCCTGCAGAAGTCGAAATCCAGACTCCACTCGAATGATGGTTTTCGATATTATTATTTAAATTTATTCGATAGCGAGTTGTGCCCGCCGGGTTTTCATTTGTGTAAAGGATGTCATTCAATGCCGGACACGACTGAATTTGGGTTTGGTCATTGGCATGGGTTATTTTTGCACTGACCCGAGTCACAGCAACAATATTTAATGTCTTGTCCAAATATTTTTGAAAGGTCTCTGGAAAACTGTCTTGATCACAGCAACAAAGAAAACCAACACTGGTTCCACTTGAACGAACACCCAACAAAATAACTGAGTTTTTGATTTGATGACTTACAGCAAGTAAAGTGCCGTCCCCACCTACTGTAACCACACAATCAAACTTTTCTAGATCAAGCTTTAGCCCCAAGGAAAACCTTTCAAAGATAATATTCTTTGTATTAAGCCAATCTAAAACACAGGCCATAGTCTGTTGATGGTCGTCATGGGCCTGCTTGATTTTTGCAAACTCGGCTGCCGAAATTAGGCCTTTCTCAGTGTATTGAGTAAGAATTTTGCCCCGAAAACTAAACGATGTAATTTTCTCAACAACAGCGATTTTCACTTTAAAATCACCCTTCGCTTGGGGCCTTTTTTTGGTCTATTTTAAGGTATTCGGGATTTTGCCAAATCCGTCCTTTTTCTTCCAAATTTTTGCGCATGGACTTTTCATAGGCTGTCATCAAGGAGCTTCCAAAACTTCGCGACGGCTGGTCTTCTTCGTCTGTTTTGGGAGTTGCAGGTACGGTAGCTTTATTGATCGTTCGTAATTTAAAAACATATAAATCATCACCCGCTGTTAAAACCTCGGGCAACACTTCATCAGGTTTACTCAGTGAAAATAACTTGGTTACACTTTCTTCTTTTAAATTTACCGCAGGAATGGACTTTGCAGATAACGAAACCGCTTCGGTTGTTTTCCAATCAGTTGTTAAAGGAGTTTTGTTTTCGCGAACAAGTTTTAGAAATTCTTCAGCCTGAGATTTTAACGCTGCGGGTGCCTTGTCTTTTTTGATAAATGTTTCGGCAATCGATTTTGTGGCCTGGTCGAGCGTTGTGTTTTTTCCAGCTTTTTTGTCTTCTACTTTTATAATATGAAACCCGAATGGCGTTTCCACGATTTCGCTAAGCGAGTCTTTGGGTAATTTAAAGGCAACTTCGGTAAATTTGGGGTCCATGGTTTTTTTATCGAAATACCCTAAATCTCCGCCTTTTGTTTTGCCGCTTGGTTCGTCGGTCCATTGCTGTGCAAGGGTTGCAAAGTCGGATTTGCTATTTGCAAGTTTCAAAATATTTTGCGCTCGCTTTAAAGCATCGTCTTTAGTTCTCTTCGCACTTTCACCAGAGGCATTTCTGGCGCCTACGTACTGCACCAAAATGTGTCTAGCACGGACTTTTTCTTCCTCTTCATACTGCGTTTTATTGGATTCGTAGTATTCTTTCACTCGCGCTTTGCCTGCGTCATTGAGGAAAGCCTGAACTTCGGCTGGAGATATAACGATATTTGTGTTTTTAGCGTCGAATTTTACATACGAAAATTCGAATTTTGTATCATCCACTAGCTTTTCCCAAGCCTGGGCTTTGGTCGAAATATAGGCTGTTGAATTGACATACTCGCGAAATTTTTGAACGGTTATTGATCGTCTGATTTCGTCGGTAAAACTCGCTTCGGTGTAGCCCTGACTTTTTAAATAATTCGTGTAAGCTTCTAGGCTAAATTGATTTTTGTCGTCACGAAATGCTTTGCCATCGAGCAAAAGCCTTTCAACTTCAACTGGTTGAACTTCAATGCCAGATTCTTTCGCCGTCACAAAAATAATCCGGTCAGTGACTAATTGATCGAGCACCATTTTTGAAAGATTAAACATACTGGGGTCAAATTGACCGCCAAATTGGCTTTTGAAGCTTTCCAGGCGATTCTGATAAGCCCTACGAAATTCGAAGGTATTAATTTCTTCGCCTGCGACCTTGGCCGCATGACCGCTTACGCTCATAACTCCGCCCCCGCGCGGCGAACAAACTCCAAAAAACGTCATTGCGATTAAGGCGAGCAATAATATGGAGTAAGTTCCAAAATTTCGGATAAGTTTTTTGGTGTCGGGATGATCGAGGGTTTTATCTTTCCAGCGTAGCATTGAAGTAAGTTTCCTTAAAGTTTAGAAGGTTAATTTCTATGTTAATCTGAGATGATACAAAAGATATGATCCATGCGAAAGAATTATCATGTCGCAATTTTTTGCGAGGGAAAAGTTTTCTAAAATTATCTCGTCAAGGTCTGTTGAAACCTTTTATGTGTGCCTTTGGCCTTTGGCCTTTAGCCTTTACCTCTTCCTTGACTTAATCTTGGCGCGTGATCGTGATTGTCGCCGGAAGGCTTTGCCTTAAACGATCAACTTTAACTCTTGTTTTTATCGATGAGAAAACACATAGGCGAAAACCTGCAGGCTTTTTAAAAGTTACCGAAAACTGACATGAAAAAGTGAACGACAAACGTCTGTAGGCGACAATCACGATCACACACAAGTTTTAAGTCAAGGGCAAGGGAAATGTAAAAGACTTAGAACTGCGCCTGTACCAAATGAAAAAGGACAAGGCGACGAGAAAATCCTGACGAAGACAGTTCTATACGCAGCTATGCGCACGGTGAAGAGGGTTTTATGAAGTCAACGCAGGCATTTTTATCATTTCGCGAACAAATTGAGCTGGTGCCAAATGAAAAAAGGGCAAGGCGACGAGAAAAACCTGACGAAGGCAGTGCTATGCGCACGGCGAGGAGGGTTTATCGAAGTCAACGCAGGCATTTTTATCATTTTGCACCAGCGACAACTATACCTCTTGCCATTTAATTACTAATGTTACCTAATAAGAAGACGTACGTTATTCTCGAGTTTATTAACCGAAGGAGTTCACCTGTGATTTTCGATTGGCTTGCAGGTCTTTTTTCTAATGATTTAGCCATTGATTTAGGCACTGCAAACACCCTAGTTTATGTTAAGGGAGTTGGAATTGTTACCAATGAGCCTTCGGTGGTCGCCGTGCAACGAGATGCCCGGGGTGGCAAAAAAATCCTTGCAGTCGGTAAAGAAGCAAAAGAAATGCTTGGCCGGACACCAGGATCCATCGTCGCAATTCGTCCTATGAAAGACGGCGTAATCGCCGATTTTGAAATTACCGAGGCTATGCTTCGCTACTTTATCGAGCGCGCTCACAATCGTCGAACGATGGTTAAGCCGCGAATTATTATTTGTGTTCCTTACGGCATCACAGAAGTCGAAAAAAGAGCAGTCCGCGAGTCGGCGGAGTCCGCAGGAGCTCGGGAAGTCTATCTTATTGAAGAACCTATGGCCGCAGCCATTGGAGCAGGGTTACCCATTACCGAGCCAAGCGGCAGCATGATTGTCGATATTGGTGGCGGTACTACGGAAGTTGCAGTGATTTCTTTGGCTGGTATTGTGTATTCAAAAAGCGTGCGTGTCGGTGGCGATAAGATGGACGAAGCCATCGTTAAATACTTACACAGAAAGTACAATTTACTGATTGGCGAAAGAACCGCCGAACAGATTAAAATCAATATCGGTACTGCCTATCCTGACGATGAGATTCGAAAAATGTTTGTCAAAGGTCGGGATCTTGTGGCAGGAATTCCGAAAACAATCGAGGTCGACTCCGAAGAAATTCGCGAAGCGATAACCGAACCAATTAATACTATTGTCGAAGCTGTGCGCATTGCCCTGGAAAAAACCCCTCCGGAATTGGCAGCGGATATTGTTGATAAAGGCATTGTTTTAGCTGGCGGCGGAGCCTTGATTAGGAATCTAGATGTTCTGTTGCGCGAAGAAACCGGCCTACCTATTATGATCGCAGAAGATCCACTATGTGCGGTTGTTTTGGGAAGCGGTAAGGCATTGGATCAACTCGATATCTTAAGCAGTGTCGCGCTTCAGTAAAACTTTTTTTAAAATCCCTCGAGTATTAGAATGAAAGAAGTTTTTCATCGATATCGGCATCTGTTTGCCGCCGTAATAAGTATTTTTGCAATTTTGTTGTTTTTTTCTTTAAAACTTTCGACCTACGAAGGTGATAATTCTTATCTTTTAATTTTCAAAAATGCAGCGGATCTGCTCACGGTTGGATGGAATAAAGTTTTAAAAAAATCTGATGATGTCTACGATCACTACGTGAACTTGCATGATGCCGCGGTTAAAAATACCGAGCTCATGTCAACTAACCAAGAACTTCAGGCAAGGCTTTTAACCTTGGAAGAAAAAACTTTGGAAATTAATCGTTTGCGCATTTTACTTGAGTTTAAAGAAAAATCGAACGACCCGCTAACTTTTGCTGAAGTTTACGGAGGACGTTATAGTTCGCCTTTCAAAACACTAACCTTATCCAAAGGCAAATCCAGCGGTATCGCCGTCGGCATGCCTGTCATTTCAGGAAAAGGAGTGGTTGGAAGAATTTTACGTGTGCGCGATCAGCTTTCTGAAGTTCAACTTTTAGTTGATTACGATTTCCATCTGGATGTGCTTATTCAACGCAACCGGGTGCGCTCTATTTTGGTTGGAAATTCACGCGACGACGCGACTTTGCATGTGCAAAAAGGTACCGATGTTAGAATTGGAGATGTGATTGTTACTTCGGGAATCGTGGGAAGTTTTCCCAAGGGAATTCCGGTTGGAATTGTGACCCAGGTTTCTTTTGAGAGTGAACGCGTATCACAATTAGTCACCATCGAGCCGTATGTGGACTGGAAACGGGTGGACGAGGTGATCGTTTTGCTCAAAAACGACGCGAATTTGGAAAAGATTGTGAAAGTCGGAGGCGAAGAGTGGCTTGATAAGTCGCTGGACCGTAAAATCAAGAACTAACCTATAAAAATCCAAATAATTTAACATGACAAAATTTTTTAAAACTATCCTGCGTAAATTTAAAGAGCGAATGCTGCAAATTCGTTTGCGATCTTGCTCCACAGGTTATTTGCTTTTGGATTTTCTTTTGTTTATCGGGATCTATTTTGTTGAGCAAACCATTCTACCTAGGCTCTTTGAAGTAAATGTTCCGTTAGCACTTATCTGGCTAACGCTATACATCATCCAAGCTTCAGCATACCAAAGTTTCTTTCTTTGTCTTTTGTACGGAAATCTTAACGATTTGACAGGGACCGTTCCTTACGGGTTTTACACGGTTTCTAGCTTTCTTATTTGGACTATTTTATTGGCATTGCGAGATTCCTTGTCGTGGAATTATTTGCTGCCTTGGGTTGCGTCGCTTATTTTGGCCCAAGTAGGAAATTTTTTATTTCTTGTTATCGTAATGGTAGAAAGGGATTTAAGTTCTGCTTTGGATTTTTATTTTTTCTTGGAAAAGTTTTTCACCATAACCTTGGCCGTGCTACTGGGAACTTTAATCACCTGGCCCGAAGTTAAAAAGCGCCGTCAGGGAACCCAAATTGTCGTCAAAACAAACACGAAATTTTACCGCTGGGCTGACGAGTAAAAAATGAAAAAAATTTTTCGCAAAGAAAATACCCTTGTCGATAGCCGATTTTTTTTAGTGAGCATTTTTATCATGATGGTCGGAAGCGTTTTTTTTCTTCGACTGTGGTACCTGCAGATTTATAAAGGTGACGAATATAAAAGAATTTCGGAGCGCAATCGGGTGCGCAAAATCGAAGTTCCTGCGCCCCGGGGGAGACTATTTGATCGCTATGGCGAACTTATTCTTGGCAACACGGCCAGTGCCGATCTCATTTTAATTCCGCAGTATGTGCAAGATTTTGATAAAACTGCCGATATTCTCTCGGAACTTTTGCATACGCCTGCTACTTATCTTAAAAAAAGAATTGCATCAACACGAGGGCAACCACGGTTTTTTCCGGTGACGTTAATTCGCAATTTATCTTTACACGAGCTGAGCATTATCGAAAATAACAGTGTTTTTTTGCCGGGTGTTGATGTTCTAACAACGCCGCGTCGCGAATATCTAAAAGGTGTATCGGCCCACATGATTGGTTATACCGGAGAAGTTTCGCCGCAGAATTTGGAAGATTTAAATCGAACACACAAAAATAATCCATATTCGCTTGGCGAATGGATTGGAAAGCACGGTATAGAAAAACGTTGGGAAAAAGACTTGCGCGGCAAAAAAGGCATAAAATACATTCAAGTAGATGCTTCGGGTCACGAAATAAGTCGGCATTTTCAGCTATCAAAACTCACCTTACCAAATATCGATGCGGTCCCCGGAAATGATTTGATTTTAACGTTAGATTTTGAATTGCAAAAAACCGTGCATCAGGCTTTTTCTGGAAAATCCGGTAGTATTGTGGTTATGGATCCACGCAATGGAGAGATTCTGGCTTTGGTAAGCGCCCCAGAATTTAATTTGGAAAATTATCAGAAAGGCCTTAGTCGTGAAGAATGGACGGCTTTAACCACTGATCCGATGAATCCACTTCTTGATAAATCAACCGGAGGTGAATACCCTCCAGGAAGTGTTTACAAAAGTGTTTTAGCCGTTGCGGGACTTGAAGAAAAAGTCATCGACGCCAACCGAACTTTCTTTTGTCCGGGGTACTATAGTTTAGGAAATCAGGTTTTTCGCTGCCATTACCGGCAAGGTCACGGCACCGTAAATTTAGAACGCGCACTGCTAAAATCTTGTGATGTATTCTTCTATCACCTTGGCACGGAGCTCGGCGTCGACCGAATTGCAAAATATGCGCGGGCCTTTGGATTAGGCCAAAAACTTGGTTTCGATTTAAATATGGAGCGGCCGGGACTTGTTCCAACCTCGGCTTGGAAATGGACGACATTAAAACAACAGTGGGCCCTCGGCGACACACCGCCAATCGCTATCGGCCAAGGCTACAATCTTATGACTCCCCTGCAAATGGCGAGTTTATATATGGGCTTAGCAAATAAAGGAAAGATTTGGAGGCCCTATTTGGTTAAAAAAATTGTTACTCATCACGGCGAACTTCGCTCGGAAGCCAAGCCTGAACTTTTGAAAAAAATCGACATCATTAAACCCGAAACATTCGATCTTGTACGCTCCGGACTAGAAGCTGTGGTGATGCATCCGGAAGGCACCGGAAAAAACGCCCGGGTTCCAGGAATTTCAGTGGCCGGAAAAACCGGGTCGGTGCAGGTTGTTAATCTGAAAAAAAACAACAAACAAAAAGACGTCAGTATAAAATGGCGTGAACACGCGATGTTTGCTTCGTTTGCTCCGACCGAAGATCCAGAAATTGTTGTGGCAGTAGTCAGTGAGCATGATGAAGTTTCTGGAGGAGGGGCCTCAGCGGCACCTATTGCAGGAGTCATTTTGAAAAAATATTTTGAATTAAAAGCTAAACGATTGATGCAATCGGGACAACAAGATACACCACAAAAAACACGAGTCAATCCATGAATTGGTATAAACCTAAAACATCCCGGCGGGGTGAGAAAAATATCAACGAACCGAATGTAACCATTGGCGGTGATTCGAAAATCACAACTTACGTAATATTTTTTTTGATGTGTAGTCTTTTAATTTTAGGCCTTACAAATCTATATAGTGCGGCTGCGGGAAGCAATTTTTTTGAATCACAAATGAAAAATCTCGTCATTGGCCTAGTGAGTTTTTTTATTTTTGCTTTGTTTATTCCGATGTCTATTTTAAATAAATATGCCTTGTGGTTTTATGGATTAATAGCCGGACTTTTGATTTTTGTTTTAGTTTACGGTCGGGTGGCTGGTGGGTCTCAGCGCTGGATCAAGCTAGGTTTTTTTTCTGGGCAACCTTCTGAGTTTGCAAAACTTGCGGTGATCACAGTGATTGCTAGGTTTTTTTTCACAACCCGATCGGTTCGAGAATTCGAATTACGAGATATCTGGCCGCCACTTCTGCTGGCTTTTTTAATGTTTGCACTAATTTTGCCACAGCCTGATTTAGGAACCGCAGGCGTGTGTCTTTTGGTTGCGCTCGGTCAATTCGTTTTTATAAATATCCGCAAAAAACTTCTGGTCACAGGCGGCGTATTAGGTCTGGTAGCTGGCTTAATGGCGTGGTTTTTTGTGTTGAGAGATTATCAGCGTCTGCGCGTGCTTAATTTATTTAATCCCGAGTATGATCCGTCAGGATCTGGGTACAACAGTTTGCAATCTTTGATTGCAGTTGGCAGTGGAAAACTCTTCGGTAAAGGTCACAGATTAGGGACCCAAACCCAATTGCAATTTTTACCCGCTCGGCATACGGATTTTATTTTTTCGGTATTTTCCGAAGAGCATGGATTTGTGGGATGCTGCGTGACGATATTTTTATTTATGAGCCTATGTTACGTCGCACTCATTGTTGCAAAGCAAGCTCGGGATACGTTTTCCAGTTTGATGGCTGTGGGTATAGCGGCATTGTTATTCGTCTCTTTTTCTATCAATACAGCAATGGTTTTGGGTCTTTTTCCGGTTGTGGGCGTGCCACTTCCTTTTTTCTCTCATGGCGGTACGGCGTTAATTTTAAATTGCACGGCCTTGGGAATTCTTGTGCGCATTGACCGAGAAACACGAGGCGTGGCTTCGAAGTCAAGATCATTGTCTAAAGAGCTTGAAAGTCGACGTGGGATAAAAATGTAATGAGGACTTCTAATACCGAATTATCCTTAAATAAGCAGTTTTTAATATTTTTTATTGTCTATTCATTCCTGAGAATTTATTTTTATTTTATAAATTACCCGGCGTTAAGCTACCTTAGTTTTTCTGCGCTATTAGATGGCGTCTTTTTTGGATTTAGATTTGATCTAAGTGCCTTGATGACAATTTTTACGGGCTTTATATTCTGTAATTTAATTTTAAGTATTAGGCCCCGAAGTCAAATGTCGAAAACGCTAAATCTTTGTCAAACCGCATCGCCGGAAAAACCCAACCGCTTCGCGCTCCGTCCGGGCGATGTTTCGGACGAGTATCAGTCGTGGCCGACGTTAAATGAACTCTGCGAGGTGAATTCGAATGGTCTGATGGAAAAACGCGGCGGAGCCTTAATCGATATTGACCGCGACGAATTGGAAAAGCGGATGAAGATGTACTTTGATAAAGGTGTCTCTTGGGAAACGCTTAAAGCTCAGAGATTTGGTTTTACTAAAGATATGGCGAGGTTTGATGCGCAGAAAACTCGCGAAAAGCTGACCTTAACTTCAAGCTATCAAGCAGACCGAATCCTGCCATATTCGATTCGGCCTTTTGAAACTCGTTGGTGTTACTTTTCGGAAATTCGTCCGCTTTGGAACGAACCGCGCCCGACGTTATGGCAACATTTCGACAAAGATAGCTTTTTCTTGCTTACACGATTTCAAGCCTCAAAACACACCGAAGGCATTCCGTTTTGTGCGACGCGGAATCTTAGCGACGATCATTTTTTGTCGCCCGACGCGATAGCCATTCCGTTCCGCCTTCACAATGACAATAAATCGAAGGATGAAAATCAAGACAGTCTTTTCAGTATTAACCATGAGACGACCAGAGCTAATCTCTCTGTAATTGCCCGAACATATCTGCAAAGCCTCGGATTCACAAAAATTGATAATAATGTAGGTGTATCATCGCTGATCTGGTATCACGCCCTTGCGATCGGATACTCGACCGAATATTTAAGCGAAAATGCCGACGGCATACGGCAGGATTTTCCGCGAATCCCGCTTCCCGCTGAACTCGACGATTTTATAGCTTCTGCCCAACTGGGACGACAAGTGGCGGCGTTGCTGGATACCGAGAAACCGGTTGCGGGTGTCACCGCCGGAACGATCGGCGAAGTATTGCGCACGGTCGGCGTTGCGACGCACGTCGATAAAAAGCAGTTTCAGGACGACGATTTTCGCGTCACCGCCGGTTGGGGCCACGGCGGCAAGGACGGCGTGACGATGCCGGGCAAGGGACGCGCGGAGAAGCGTGTTTACTCCGACGTTGAACTCACGGCCATGGGTAAGAACCCAGTCGCTACCGCTCCCGGTTCTGACACCATGACGGCGCTCGGCGAAGATACCTTGGACATCTATCTTAACGAGTTTGCGTACTGGCGAAACGTCCCGACACGCATCTGGAACTACTACATTGGCGGCTATCAGGTGATGAAAAAATGGCTCAGCTACCGCGAATTTGCAATGCTCGGCAGACCGCTGACCATCGACGAAATAACCGAGGTCACAAACATGACCCGCCGCATCGCGGCTTTGCTGATGTTGGAAACGGAATTGAACGAGAACTATCAGAGGATCAAAGCGAATACTTACACGGCTCAATAACGGAGGGAAAAATTATGGCCGGTTTAATGCAGATAATGATCTATCTATTTTGTATCTACCTGATTTATAAGGGTGTCGAGATATTTCAAATAGCGCTCATGAGCAACGTAGAACAAAAATCGCGGCCAGTTGGAATACTTCTGGGAGTGCTCTCAATAATCGCCGCCATTGGAATTGGTTTTATTGCCGTCGTGATGACCGACGATATGGCGGCAAAAATTGGCAATAATATGCCGAGATAATCCATAGGCCTAACGTGTCGTCACCCGTCGCTGACGCGACGCGGGGCATTTATTTACGCTTTCCGTGGGTTAAAACCCACGGCTAAGTTCAACGCATTGCTACGCGATGAATGTTATGCGGTTGAATAACCGAGCCGTAGCAATCTCATATAAATTGCCATCAGCATAAGTCGGGAGGAGAGATCGAGAACCAGAATGGCTTTAGTCGAACTTCTGCAAATGAACATTCCTTTTGGCTTCAGCCAAAAGTTGGGCTAAAGTCCTGGCTTTCTTTGTGACATCTACCCGTAGCTAAAGCTAGTGGCGATTTATTTTCACCCCAAAATCGATCGGCGTAATCCCCGTGATCGGGAATTACGCCGAATTGAGTGAACCGCAAACGACGGCTAAATAGGCTAATAAATCCGCCCGGATGGCAGCAGCCGGTCGTCCTGTTTTTCCAGTTTGTCGATTTTATTGTATGCGACGGCGCTGCCGGTGTTGGCTTTTGGGCCGCCGACGAGTTTCATTTC
>JAYVPO010000127.1:0-5882 GCA_043757325.1 bacterium | reverse complement strand
CGTGTTTGGTAAAGATTAATTTTTGGCAAAAAGCTCTTTTGAAGATTTTAATTTAGTATTTTTTAAATCCCAATTGAGTCTCTCCCGTAAACATATGTAGAGAGGGCGAGGAAGGAAACAGTTTGAGTCCAGCTCAACTCGCCCGAACGAATCGTTTACGGGAGAGACTCAATTGGGATTTAAAAAATACTAAATTAAAATCTTCAAAAGAGCTTTTTGCCAAAAATTAATCTTTACCAAACACGCGAGTCTTCAACCGAATTTGGCCGATCGCAAACCCACGCTCTTCGCCCGCCCAAACTTCTACAAAACCTGAGACGACAACCTAGTAACTTGTGGGTGAAAATCAAAACTTATTAACTCAATTCCGAAGATATATTTAATGACTTCTTTTATATCGTTCACGTATTCGAAATGCATTACCTCTCGAACTTCGTCCGGAATTTCTAAAACATCTTTGCGGTTTTTTTCCGACAAAAGAATTTTCGTGATACCCGCACGGTGTGCCGCAAGAACTTTTTCTTTTACGCCGCCTACGGGCTCCACAGAACCTCTTAAAGTAATTTCACCAGTCATAGCTAAATCTGTGCTCACCGACTTACCCAGTGCCATTGCGGCTAATGCCGTAAACATAGTTACTCCTGCCGAAGGACCATCTTTTGGGATGGCTCCAGACGGAACATGCACGTGAATATCACGCTTATCAAACTCAAACTTTTCTAAGCTGTAAGCTAGGTAGGACCTCACTAGCGATAAACCGATATAGGCAGATTCTTTCATCACATCGCCTAACTGACCGGTTAAAGTCAACTTTCCAGATCCACTCATCTGACTCGCTTCAATAAATAAAACATCTCCACCAACTGGGGTCCACGCTAGGCCAGTCACCACACCCGGAGTTAGTCGGGTTAATGATTTTTCGTGATGATACTTTTCGACACCTAAATACTCATGCACCTTTTTGTCGTCTACCACGATATGCTGATCCGAATTTCGGGCAAGTTCTTCGGCAATATGCCTCATTACCTGAGACATCATTCGATTGAGATTCCGCACTCCCGCTTCCCTGGTGTAGTGATCGATAATTGTCCTTAGGTTATTGAAATCCAAGGTCATTTTCTCGGATGGAATACCGTACTCATCCTGTAATTTAGGTAATAAATGACGCTCTGCAATATGAATTTTTTCATCTGAAGTATAACTCGACAGCTCAATCAATTCGCAGCGGTCAAGCAACGGCCCAGAGATTCCTTCCAAAGAATTTGCGGTTGCAATAAACATCACTTTTGATAGATCTACCGGCAAATCCAAGTAATGGTCCATAAATTGATGATTTTGCTCAGGATCCAGAACCTCCAACAGAGCTGCTCCAGGATCGCCATGTAAACTGCGCCCAAGTTTGTCGATTTCATCCAGCAACATTACGGGATTATTAACTCCAGCACGCTTCAAACCCGAAACAATTTTCCCGGGCATCGCACCCACATAGGTTCTCCTGTGCCCTCTAATTTCGGCGTCATCTCGAACACCTCCCAGGCTTACCCGCACAAATTTTCTGCCCATAGCCTTTGCAATACTTTCTCCAAAGCTTGTTTTACCAACTCCCGGAGGACCAAGAAGCAAAATAATCGACCCGCGCATATTACCTTTTAACTTTAAAACAGCCAAATGCTGCACAATGCGTTTTTTGATTTTTTCCACGCCATAGTGATCATTATCAAGCTGGGTTCTCGCAGCATCTAGGTCTAACTGTTCTTCGGAACTTTTTGTCCACGGCAATGCCAAAACCAAATCTAAAAATCCTCTAATCGTTGCAGATTCTGCCGACTGATTCATGGATGATCCTTCGAGCTTTTCTGCTTCTTCCATGGCTGCTTCTAAAATGTCAGGCGGCAAATTTGCTTCTTGAATTTTTTCGGAATAGGATTTCTTCTTTTTATCCGAATCACCTAGTTCTTTTTTAATCGCGCTAAGTTGCTCTCTTAAAATGGCATCTCTCTGCTGACGGCCGATTTTCTCGTTCAGACGATTTTTTAAATCAAATTGAATTTTGAGAGTCTCTTTTGTCTTAAACAACAGGTCCAACGTTAAAAGTGTTCTTTCTTTAACTCCCAGGGTTTCAAGAATCTTCTGCTTTTCTGTTATGGGCCCTTCAATATGCTCGGCACACAAATAGATTAAAGTCGGCAAATCATCAATCTTATCAAGTAGTTCTAATGCTCCTTTCAATTCGCCTGGAAGCATTTTTACGGTTTCAGCTGCTAGGTCTCTGAGTGACTTTAGCAACACCTGCTCGGTGGAATCTTGACAGTCTTGAATATCATCCACCAAACGCCACGATGCCATTAAAACTTCAGGATGATCGTGAAATTCTGCAACGACAATGCGCGAGTCCGCACTTAACATCGCTTGATAGCCTTTTTTGCGATCACCACGAATATCACTAAAACGGCCTAAAACACCGGTTCGATAAATGGAATCAGAAGTTGCTTCGTCTTTATCTAAATCAGTTCGCTGTGTAATAATTAACACCTGATTGTCACGAGCCATTGCTTCTTCCATCACCGCCATGGCTTTTTTGCTGGTTAAATTCACCGGCAAAATCCGACCGGGATACAACACATGATGACGAAATGGAAGTATTGGTAAAAAACCGCTCTCAAGAGTTGGTGTATGGTTTTCTCTCATATAGATAATTTCTCCAAAAATATAATTTTTTTATCTCTCTATAAACATGAATCCTCCTGGAAAATTGTCAACAGACATGAAAGGACTTGGAGATTAATGAGCTGTAATAGGGTGACGCTTTAAATCCGCCATGTAAGAAGAATAGTGTTTCTTAAA
The DNA here is from genome assembly GCA_043757325.1 of bacterium. Classification (GTDB taxonomy): domain Bacteria; phylum Bdellovibrionota_B; class Oligoflexia; order Oligoflexales; family RGVZ01; genus JAYVPO01. The sequence continues at coordinate 3,038 of JAYVPO010000127.1, read as the reverse complement.
CAATTCTAATTCTTCAATGGTAAAAAGCTGTTTTAGTTCAGAACGCGAGTCTTGGATGAAAAAATAACCAAGTTTTACAGAGTCCGATGCATTTTTTGGTGGGACAGCCAGAGATTTTGGAAAATCTTCCAGCCAAAGTTTAATTTGACCCGCAAACTCAAGCTGAAAAAACCTCTCAGCTTGTTTAACATGAAGCATGGAAGGTTCACGCAGCTCGCCATATTTAAAAAAATCGCTTGTGGTTTTAAATGAAGTTTTGCGAACAAAAATGCCTTCGCGAAAATTAAGTAACGCGACTGGCACGAGAATTTCTCGGTGGTTGTCCTGAATTTTTATGACGTCGAAGTTTTCCCATTTTCGCCACAAATTTAATTTTTTTTCAAAGAAATAATCAAATGCCTTGAGAATTGACATTTTTTCGTCGCGTCCAAAGATGGCGAATTCAGAGAACACAAAAGGTTTTGCTAAAGACTCTGCTATGCTAGAAATAGGGCAAAGTAAAAAAACTGGCATCAGTTGGAGGACGATTTTTTTGCAACTAAATCCCATAGCTTTCTACCTTTTTGGGGAACCAGTATCGTGGTACTGGCTCAATTATGTTTTCGGCTTTTTTCTCGCTTTCTTGATCTTAGAAAAGGCAGAATTAGCGATTCGCGCAAAGCGGGATCGAATTCTGATTTTAGGTTGGATTGGAATATTTGTAGGTGGACGGCTTGGTTACTGTTTGTTTTACAATTTTTCTTTTTATCAAAACAATACATTAGAGATTTTTAAACTATGGAATGGAGGTATGAGTTTTCACGGTGCTTTTACTGGGTGTGTTTTAGGGATTGCACAAAGCGCAAAATGGGATAGTCTGACGACCTGGAAAATACTGGATACACTAACTCCGCTCGCACCGTTGATGATATTTTTTGGCCGCATTTGCAATTTTTTAAATCAGGAACTTATCGGCCGCAAAACAGATTCCGCCTGGGGAGTTCTTTTCGATCGTGTCAGTGTAACCCAGAAATTCTTTCCATCGCAGATTTACGAGGCCGTTGCGGAAGGTTTATTTGTTTTTATAATGATATTTATTTTTCGCGTGCGCCTTTTGAAAACACCTGGTGCATTGACATGCTTTTTTATAGCGATTTACTCGATCGTTAGATTTATTTGCGAATTTTTTCGTGAGCCAGATTTGCAGGTAGGATATTTTTTTGGAGTTCTAACATTAGGTCAAATTTTTTGCGGGTTATTTTTTTTTGTGAGTGTATTTACTTTGCAGTTTTTGCGGCGCGTAAAATGAACTTTTTAAGTTCCTCTTCTTTCGCAAGCCAATAAGTTGCTTGAGGTTCGGTCAAACCTGCCTCGATCATGCATTCATGCATAAGTACTTTTCGACGCATAAAATGAGGTTTTCTTATCTGCAAGGGAAAATGGGCCACCGGAAGGGGCTTTCCGGTGTAGTTTTTCGGTCCGCCCAGTAGGCTCACGGTGAATAAAAACTGTTTCTCTATTAAATCGGTTTTATCTCGGCCCATAAAAAAGTGCGAAATCAACAGGTCCGTAAAGGCTTTTTCATAAAACAATTCCAAAACTTTTCTGACCAAAAGCTGGGTCATTCCTAAATCCAAAATTTCAGTAGTAGTAGGCGAGTCCAAATCCAAGCTCATGTTTTTCTGAAGATGATTTCTTCGATCCCAGTTCACTTCCGCCACTCATATCGCGTAGCTGCATTATGCGAACAATATACGATCCAGTAAAGTAAAATCCATTGACGATAGGTAGTTCCAATCCTGCCCCATAGTGCGCACCGAGCCCCGCTGTATTCAACGAGTAACTGTTTGCAGAACCTTGAAACGACCCGCCGGTAAGGTTTTTAACTTCGTTATCAACGGCAACTTTATTGGTGTAGTAGCCACCGCCCAATTCTAAATACATGACTTTTCCGAATTGTAAACGTCCGAATAGACTTGCTCCTCTGGTATCAATACTAGAAGATCTTTTAATTTGTTGCTGTCCATCGGTGGAAGTTTCAGAAATCGTCTGACTAACTTTTTCTTGATAAAAACTCATACCCAAGTTGAAGTATTGAAATGCATAGGCCGCATAAGGTGTAACGGCTTGGCCTGAGGTTTCGTTCTGAGAGTTTTTTTCACTATTATTGGCTGCAAAAGTCGAATCTTGAGTTCCTACAAGACGCAGTCCGGTTCCAAAATTAAAACCTTCGCGATGATCTTTGGCGTTTGCAGTTTGAGTTAAAAAAATTACACATAAGATTATTAGATGGCGCATTTGATCCCCCTCGTTATTAGTTTTAGTTCCTCTTACCCTTAGTTCGTGCAAACTACGGACCAAGTTTAAGCTAGTGCAAGGTAATAATGTAAAACACTAATATGATAAGGTTTTATAGGTTTTTGAGTTTTATGAACAGGGCGTTAAAACGTCTAAAGAACTGACAGTGTCTAAAATTTCAGTGGTGAGGCTTGTACTAGACGGGCTTATAAGCTAGGTACCTGGAGTCGGTGCTTAGGTGATATTTTGGTTTGCTAATTGATCGTCCGGTGCCGTTAATTTCACACTAAGATTTTGAGTAAAAAGCGAGTCAAATGCGCCGACTTAAATATTACCTGAGGCAATCGCAAGGTCAGCTTTGGTAGGTTTAAGATTGGCGGTTCCAACAATCTTTGCGCAATTCGCGAATATTTAAAGAAGTGAAATTCTATTTAAAATTTTTACCATGTTGGAAGTCCCCTTATTTGCCTCATAGGGATGCCATCGGTTAAGAATCTTTAAACTTTAGAAAGAGTAGCTTTTAGCGCAATAATACAGCGGTTTACACAGGGGACACCCACCTTTTGCAAGCGAAAGATCGCTTCGTTGCTGTGCGCCTCGCGAAGGTGGGTGTCGCCTGACTACAATGAGGCGATTCTGGTCATATGGTGGTAGGTGTTGGGCGTTGATGCGGTTGGGAATTTTAGTGACTGTGAAGTGACACAAATAAGAGGTGTCAATTTAAAATCCCGAGTCGCGCAGCGGCGAAGGGATCTCCTCGC
>JAYVPO010000126.1:0-22483 GCA_043757325.1 bacterium | reverse complement strand
CTTCAAGCCGGTCGAATCATCCCCCCGAAGACTTTTTTAAAAATCACGAATACTGGAAAAAAATTTCCGAATAAAATTTCCGCTTGTTTTATAAAAGAAAGAATAGGTGGGGTGGCACCTATTCTTTAAGAGCGGCGTTTAACGTTTCAGCCAGACGTAATCCGGCAAATGCTAACTGCTGTCCTACAATCTTTGAGCTTGCAGTGTAGTATTTAATATTCATGGGTTTATCGCTGGCTAATTCATCGCGAGCAGGAGTTAGATTTGTGCGGTTTGCGGCGTCGGTTTGAGTGTCACTCCACGCTAACAATTTATTCTCGATCAAAGTTTTAAAAATATCAACTTGGGCTACCAAACCTTCTCCGTATGAAGTGGATTTTGCATAAGCGTGCGCTTCCCAGCCCCAATCTAAAGGATCAAGAGTTGCTGGCGGAACCGCCGTCTCTAATATTTTATCAACCTCATCCGCAAATCGCTCAAGTTTGGTTGAATTTAAATCGTCCAGATTATCAACCACAACTTGACCTTGTGCGGCGACATCTTGATTAAGTTGCTCGGGTGCGACAATTCCACGTTCCTGCATCATATGTGTGATAATATTGGTATCCCAGATCCCGTGTAAATTTAAAATTCCTCTGCGTGTTCCGTAAAATGGGTCCTTGTCTTTAAAGAAAAAAACAGCACGTAAATTTCCGCCGGCATCAGAGACACCGTTTGCGTCTTTCCAGCCGATATTGTGCATTGGCTGGTGAATGTCTCCCACCAAATGATCGTAAAATTTCAAAGCCCGGGCTTTGTCCGCTTTTTTAAGTTCAACGGATCCTAATTCAACCAAAAATGATTTTGCTTTTAAAAGACTGCAGCTGTCCGAATGGGCGCAATAAGCGGCTAAATCCGCAGTTTCGCGAGTGACGGAAGAATCCATATCCGTAAAATGCCAAGGTCCAGTTCCTGCACCCTCTGGTTTTTTCTTTATCGTATCGGCCCACGTGGAAATATCAGCTAAAGGATGTTTCTTGTTTGTATGCGTAAAAGTATCATCTTCACTCAGAATTTCTTCGACTTTTTTGCGAACTTCTGGCGTTAGATGTTTCTCAGCAATAAGGCCCACAATTTTGTGACCATTTGCTCCCCAGGCAAAGGAAATCGCATTATGGAGCAACAAAGTCGACGCAGACAACAAGTGAATCCCGGTGCGAAAGTTCATAAAACCTCTTATGTGTGAATGTTACTAACAAAATTATGCTAGCAAATTTTTTTTGAAAAGTCATTATAAAAGTTGGCCGATTGGTCAGTTATAATGACGTACTATTAGGCGGCAATTACGGTAGAAAGCTGATCCAGAAGTTTTTGGGCTTTTTTGTAGGTTGGCTCTTTTATTAGAGATAATTTTAAAAATTCTTTCGCCATTCCTTCTTTGCCCCACCGGGAATAACACAAACCGATATTGTAGAACAACTGGGCGCCCTTTTCTTGCTGCGGCAGGACGTACTGGGCGTTGGAATAATGTTTTAAAGCTTCCTGATAATTTCCGCGTTTTACCATTTCAATTCCAAAGGCATTTAATTTCTGGGAAGTTCGATAAGCCAAAGAAGATTTATGCAAAAGTCTCTTGGTTTCTTCCAAGTCACCTTGAAAAAATTTTACTTCGGCAAGGCCGTTTAATGCGCCACTGGCAAAAGCATCTCGTTCGAGTGCGGCTCGAAAGCAATGTTCGGCTTTCTTCTCGTCATGAAGTTCTAAATGCACTTCACCCATAGCAACTAGACGTGCGACGCGCGATTTATTTAATTGATGCATTTTCTGCATAAATGCCAAAGCCTGGGTCGGTTGATTTTGAAAACGATAAAGTTTAATAATATTATTGTACGATCGAAAGTAATTTGGATTTTTTTGTAAAGCTTGTTCCCAAAAATTTAAAGCTTGAGTAAAATTATTTTTGAAAAACGCCGCCGATCCTAGTGCATCAAGTTCGCGAGCGGTTTGGTTTTGACCTTTAACCTGTAAACGTAGAATTTTCTCCAGAAGTGAATCGGCCTTTTCGGGGGGGCAAGGTTGACTAAAAGAATCGATCCAACGCAAAATTTTTCGCCAGTGAATTTCAACATTAGTTGACACCGTATCATCAGCAATGGCATCTGCGATATGTAAACGAAGCTCTTCTGACCACGAGTCATTGTCAGGTGCTCGGTTGCGCACACGAATAATTTTCTTCAAGCCAAGTTCGCTAAAATATACAACGTCTTCGTGAACAGGGTCGGAAGTTAATATAATAATTTTTTTAGCTACATCAAAATAGGGATCAACTTCCAAGATCTCTTCTACTAAAGCGCCACCAGAGCGCGCTTTGGATTCCCAGTGAATGATAATGGCCGGAGCGTTTTTAAATCGCGCCCAACTTTGCCTGATTGAAGCAGTCGGCCGAAGTCTTAAAAATTCCCCTAGTTTTGACCCGACATTTTGAACATACGGAATTAACCAGGAACGATCGTCGGTGATGAGTAGTAGTTCTTTTAATTTAGAGTTTGCCACATAAAACCTGTCAGTTGAGGGTTACTAACTTATCGGTTGCTGTTTTAATTGGTTTAGAAAAAGGCTAAGTTAAAACTGTAAAAATGTTGAAGTTGAGTAGTAAGTTTGAGGATTTATGTTAGCTTTTGCAGTTCTTGGAAATGGTGCTGTAGGCTTAGCCCTGGAAAGCTTAATAGCCGAGAATTCTGCCAGTGTGCAAATTTTGCAAAGAAACACGCCTCTTCCTGAGGCGGAAATTTATTTAGTTGCCACAAAAGCTTACGATGTTTTCAGCGCGGTTCATTCTATTTTGCATACCTCTGTGCGCACAAAGGTGATCGTTTTGTGTTGCAATGGGTTTGTCAAAAATCCATTTAAAAATACTGAAATTCCTGTGATCTTAGGAAGCATTTCTTTTGGTAGCCGGATTATTAACGGCAAGGCAGTCATTACTGGTATTCATTCTTCGGCTTTGAAAATAGGTGCGCCAGATCCTAATATTAAAAGTCTTTGCGCCAAACTTTTAGATTTGAATTTTTGTTCATGGGACGACGACATCATCCAGTCCTTGCAGCTGAAATGGTTATATAATACTGCACTGAACTCTTTCGTTGCGGTTTCTCGGCTACCTCGCAATGGTCTTGTAATGGATTACGAAGAAGAATTAGAAAAAGTTTTTTCTGAGGCTTTTATTCTTGGTGAAACCGTATACGGTAGTTTCAATCTATCCTACGCAGATCTTTGGGACCGCTTTTTAGAGCTTATTGCGGCTACTTCCACAAATCAAAATAGCATGCAAAAAGATATTGAAAGCCGAAAGCATACAGAGGCTGAATTTTTTACGGGATTAAGTGTTGGATTAGATGGTTTTTTGCGGCTTAAAAAGTTACATAGTTACTTATGTTAGAAAAAAATTTTCTCAAATTTGCTAATTTTGCCAAGTTGACATTAATTTATCTTATTGCAGTTATTTTATTTGGTGCTTGGGTGCGAACTTCTTTGTCGGGGGCCGGCTGCGGTGATCATTGGCCTCTTTGTAACGGTAATATTTTGCCGCTAAATAGCTCAACAAAAACTTGGGTGGAATTTTCCCACCGAATTTCTAGTGGGCTTTCGGGATTGCTAGTTTTGATTTTAATGATTTTTGGTTTTAAATTTTTTCCTAAAAAGCATGTAGGAAGGTTTTTTTCGGTTGGGGCTTTTATTTTTATTTTATTAGAAGGTGCCATCGGCGCATTGTTAGTAAAACGCGGACTGGTGACAACGAATCCGTCTTTAGAGCGCGCAATAGTCACGGCACTTCATCTCATTAATACCCAAATTCTTCTTGGTTTTTTAACGGGTATTATTTTTTTTTCGAAGCGAGAAAATTTTGGAAGTATAATCGACATGATTCCAAAAGGTCTGAGCTTAATTTTGGGATTACTTTTACTGGTTAGTGCGAGTGGCGCAATAGTAGCGCTTGGAGATTTGATATTTCCAGCTTTAAATTTAACAGAAGGTATCAAACAGGATTTTGCAGAAACAAGTCACTGGCTCATACGATTGCGGCTTATTCATCCGATTTTGGCCATCGGTACTGCTTTAATGGTATTCATTTTTAGTTTAAAACGGCCTGATGAATTTGGAAAATTAAAATCGATCTTATCATGGGTCGTTTTTATTCAGCTTGTAGCGGGGCTTTTAAATGTCATTTTACTTGCGCCGTCGTGGATGCAAATCGTGCACTTAGGTGTAGCCTGCTTTTTGTGGATATTAATTATTTGGCTTTGGTTTAGCGAGGCAACATTAAAGAATCAAGCTTCGAAAGCGCACGTGCATCTGTGATTTCTTGATTTTGCAACATCAATTTGCGTTCCTTTACAATTCCACTGAGCTCGTAAAAAGCTTTGATAACGGACTCAATACTTACCTGTTTAATATCACATTCACCACCTACCGCTTTGTGACCGATGGGTGGACACCAAGAAACACAAGCCGTTGGACCGTGAATTTGTAAAGTTGGAAGTCTTTGGGAAACAGCAACATGGCTTGGTCCGTTAGAATTTCCAATAAAAATATCTCCATGTGCAAGTAAAAAACCCAATTCTTCTAATGTTGAAGAAGGAGCTAATATCGATTCGGAACGCATAAGTATTTGACACTCGCGGGCGATTTCTTCTTCGCCCGGCCCCCAACACCAAATAATTTTTGCATTGCATTTTTCAACTAAAATATCGGCTAGAACCGCGAATTTTTCTTTTGGCCAGCGCCGCGCCAAACGTTTATGAGTCGAGCTCATCCATACGATTGTTTTACTGGTATTTAATGTTCGCTGAAAAGTAATAATTTCTTCCGGAAGGTTTTTTTTGAACCAGAAAAAATCAAGCAGATAATTCTTTGGTAAAATCCCCAATTTTTTCAGCAGTAAAAATTTTTCGTCGACAATGTATAAGGAGCTTCGATCAGCAGGAACAAGGACATTATAAAAAAAACGCCTTTTAGATTCAAAGGCGATGCTTTTTTTGGATCGTGCAAAACGCGTGACAAAAGCACTTCGAGGCGTATTGATAAAATCAAAAATAACATCAAAGCGCTCAGCTCTCAAACTTCGCAAAAGTTTCCACTGATTATTGATGCTTGCGTCCGGATCTAAAATCCAGTGATGTTTTAAATAGGAATTGTTTTTGAGAATCAGTTTTCCCATCGGAAAACTTAAAAAATGCACGTCGGCACCGTTAAAGTTTAATTCTCGCAGACAAGGTGTCGTAAGCAGAATATCTCCCAATTGAGAAAATTGTACTATCAGGACTTTTTGCGAATTAAGTTTCGACATCAGAAAAATCTCTCATGTTTTTATTGACATAGGTCATTGTGCCCGATAGCCTTAAATTAACAATTCAAAAATAAATGGAGTTCATGTGATGGTTGAAACGTTGATGACGATTCCATCTCTTTTAATATCCGCCCCTGGTTTTTCTGATTCCATTTTTGACAAGTCTGTTGTTTTGTTGATAGACCGAAGCCCGACTGGATCTATTGGTTTTATTATCAATCGACCAAGTTCCTTAAGTTTAAAAAATATGATCGAAACTGACAATGAAGAAGTCCCCGATACCATTCCCGCGTGGTTTGGAGGCCCAGTTGATACGGCAACAGGAATTATTCTGCACAAAGAAAAAATCGCCGCAGACGATAAAGTTTTAGGCAAAGGTATGATTTTGTCTTCCAATCCCAAAACATTGTCGTTGATGGTGCAACATGCAGAGGCCGCCGCAAAAATTGCTCGTGAGCCCGCAATTAATAAAATTTGGGCTTGCGATTATGCCTTTCGATTTATTGTTGGTTATGCCGGATGGGGACCTGGTCAATTAGACGATGAACTGCGCAATGGCATTTGGATTGAGCAACCGGTTGATTTAAATATTTTATACCATACTCCATGGAATCAGATGTGGGATGAGTGTTTTGCGGCCGTTGGTGTGATGCCGCATCAAGTTACTACGAGCCAACAACGTTTTATTAACTAATACCACTACGTTAAATTGACGATAACTGCGTTGCTTGCGCGGAAAAAATGCTCATGTACCAGTACGTACACTCCGCCTTTTTCCGCACTTCGCGCCTTGTTCTCCCCAATTTACCGTAGTGGTTTAAGTAGCCGGTGCGAACGTGAATTAATTCATAAGAGACGAAAATGAGTTTAAAATCTGCAGATTAACTGAGTTATTACAGTTGGTTAGACCTCTATCTCAGATCTGCATGCAGTCACGCCGAGGACTAAGACGTGTGCAGGGGCAAACATTGCCCGAGTTCAAAAAATCTTAGAGGAAATCACAATGGCTCGTCACAATTCTAAAATGTTTTTTACACTGGCGTTTTTTTTATCCGCTTGCGGATCCAAAACTAGCAGCCCAAGTGGAGACGATAATCCACCTGCTTCCGCTTCAGCATCGGCTACTTCATTAGTTGAAGCCCAAAATCCACCAGTGGAATATTACGATGAAATATTACGCCAAAAATTAACCAACTTGGGCCAAGTGGAAACAGCTTCGTCGTCTAGTATTCTGTTTGTAAATTTTGATGGAGGAGGAGTCGACAAAGGCTTTAAAGCACACCAGTCGTATGTATTGTGTCAATCCCACGCGGAAATTGATCCAGCAAAAATGACTCAAGATTTGCGAGCTGGGATTTTGTCAAAAGTTCAAAGTTATTTTAAAACATCTGGAATTAATGTTACGGTCACTGACTCTGAACCCCAGTCTAAAAATTATCGCACGGTTTTTGTCGTGTCATCTCCGAAACAACTTGGTTGTTCGGACGCGCGTAAAAGATCTGGCTTAGCGCCAGCAGATCACGGAGGCTTTCACCCAAATAGTGTGGCTTTTGTTTTTGCGGATCAAAAAACTAATCCGGCTAGCACTTCAGTTTTAGTCGCGCAGGCATTTGGTTTTATGCTTGGTTTAGAGGCCACTGAGGAACCAAAAGATTTAATGTCTGCCAAATGGAGCGGGCAGCAAATCGGCTTTATGTCGGGCAAAATTAGTGGCTCGGATCAAACCCAAGATGCGCTTGCTATTTTAAAAGGAAAAATCAACGGTGATGTGCCGGCAGACCTTGTGGCAAGTTCGGGAATTTCTCAAGTTGATTCGATCAATCGATTGGTGCTGCAGCTTGGTGATAAAAATGTTTTGGATACTTCGGCATTGATTGCAGAATTAACAAAAATCCTACCTCCTGGAGTTGTAACGCCGACACTGGATAAAATTATTACGGTGATTGCGATTCTACAAAATGCCGCTTTGAAGCAACAGTCGAGCAGAAAAGACAGAATAAATAATGGTACGCAAAATTTGCTTGATTTACTGAACTCGCCGTCTTTCAAATCGATCACCAGTATCTTGGCGCTTGCAGGCTTTCCATCGATAGAAGCGGGAGTGGTCGGCATTCAATTGATTGGAAATTTAATCTTGGGAATAACTAAACCGACTGCGGAAGAAATTGCAGCGAAGAAGCTAAATGTTTTACCAAATTTTGCGCAACTAATTGGAGTTGACCAGGCGACAACTGCGGCGAAACTTTTCCAAACGTTGGACGAGTACCAAAAGGCGCTTTTAAGCAATTATTCGGGAGCTAACCGCGATACCATTGCAAGCTTTTTGAAGGTAGCCTTTGCACAAGCTTATCAAGTCTATCGGTAACTTCTCAATAACCTCCGATTAACATTGGGGATAATTTACTGAGCGAGTTAATGTTTTCTAGATTAGTCGCTTTTACATCAGTCTTTGACTTCGACATCGGCCTTTTCGTTGCCTTTAGGGTGAACCTGATTGTCGCCGGAAGACATTGCCCTTCGCATTTTTAAGCGTTATTTTGACAATATCGAGTCTTTGATAATTATGTTGCCAGTTTTTCTGACATAGCTGACGGTAGCCGCCCATGGCAATGTCTTCCGATGAGGATCAGGATCAACCCAAAGGCAATGGAAAGGCCGAAGTCGAAGACAAACGAAGAGGTGACAAGTCCACAAAAGATCGGACCAGAAGATCGGATCAGAATATTGGCCCAGACACCCGACAACGATTGATCATAAAACAATCAAAATCGTTTGTGCCGACTATAATCGAGAATTCTGAAACCGTAAAATTTGTTTTAGATATAAAATTTTATCGGGACTCCTCCTGGCAATTGCTGGGTGTCTGATAACTTTCGGCAGGGATTTCTTTTCTAACGTAGCGATCTTGAAGTTGCACGGTGACATTTAAAAAATGAGTAAAGTAGACTCTAGTCCACTTTACTCATGAGTAAAATGGACGTTAATCCATTTTAGTCAGATTCGGATTTCGCTTTGCGCGGACCGATTTGGGTTCTTAGTTCTCTGATGAGGATTTTATAAATGTCTTACACTAACTCGTGTAACATTTCTGATTTTCTGCAACAAACAATACGAGACCAAACATCCTGTAACGATCGCTTAATTGGCAATTAATCGCTTGCGCTAGCTGCAATCGTTAATTCCAAAACCTGCAAAATTAGTTTGAAGCTAAAAATTTTATTGCAACCTCCGCCCCGTCAATTGCTGGGTGTCTGCTAACTTTCTTTCTTGAACATGTTGAAATTTGTTAGCGTATATGCTAATAATATATTCAGAGGTAGAGTTTGTGAAAAAGTTGACAAAGCTAGTCTATGAGGGAAAAGCCTTGGCCGTTGAGTTTTACTGCAGCTTGTCAGGAGAATGTTTTGCCCAAGACTGGCTTGAGCAGCAAGCTATGAAAAAACAGCAGTCTTTTGCTGCGCTATTTGCATGGATTGGAGATCACGGTAAGATTTGGAATGAACAAAAATTTAAACACTTAACGGGCAGTGATAAACTTTTTGAATTTAAATCTGACGGTGGAAGAATTTTATGTTTTTTTATCGTAGGGAAACGGCTTATTCTAACTCATGGTTTTACAAAAAAGAGTAACAAGACCCCGCCAGGTGAAATTCAAAAGGCGGGAAAAATAAAGAACGATTTTTTGCTTCGCGAAAGGAACAAAGATGAAAAGTCAAAGCTGGTTAAATAAAAAGTTAAACGATCCAAAATTTAAGAAAGGTTTCGAACTTGAATATGAGAAAATTTCTATTGGGGAACAATTGGTACAACTGCGATTGAAATCAGGTCTTACGCAGGCTCAAGTGGCAAAAAAAATAGGCACGACGGCATCAGCTATTTCTAGGTATGAAAACGCCGAATATGATCGATATGAACTTCAGACATTGCGCAGAATAGTTAAAGCTTGTGGTGGCAGGTTACAAATTAAAGTAAGTGCTACGAAAGGGTCAAGGGCAGCTTGATGTTGTTTTGTTTACAGCTGACATGTTCTTTAAAAAGATATGCAAATTTGGGTCCGACAGTAGCGATCTACAAATCAGGTTCTTATAGTTTATTTTCAGATAAAAAGTTTAATTTAAGATTAACTGGATTGTCTGCGAGCAGTAAAAACAGCGCACGATTGGACCAGATATCTAGTAATGATTAAGTCCGAAATAATCAATCCTTTGTGCTACCTACCATCGTAAATTTCGAAAACTATTAAATTAGTTTTATATGTAAAATTTTACCAGGACCCATCCTAGTAATTTCTGAGTGTCTAAAATCTTTTTAAATTTTACCGACACCCCTCCTGTCAATTGCTGGGTGTCTGATAACTTTCTCGGATTTTTAATCTTCACCCAGTGACAAAATAGCTGTGAATGCCTTTTGCGGAATTTCAACGCTGCCAATAGTTTTCATGCGTTTTTTACCCTCTTTCTGCTTTTCCAAAAGCTTTCTTTTCCGCGAAATATCACCACCATAACACTTAGCAGTTACATCCTTGCGAAACGCCGTAACCGTTTCTCTCGCCACGATTTTGGCCCCAATTGCCGCCTGAATCGCAATTTGAAACATCTGCTTCGGCAAAATTTCTTTCAACTTTTTACAGAGTAATCGTCCCCTTAACGCGGAATAACTGCGGTGCACAATCGATGACAGGGCATCTACCGGCTCATTATTAACTAAAATATCAAGCTTCACTAAATCTCCGGGTCGATAATCGAGCAACTCATAATCCATCGACGCATAGCCGCGCGAAATACTTTTTAATTTATCGTGAAAATCAAAAATCATTTCGTTCATGGGAATTTCGTAAATGATCTTCACTCTCTTCGGACTCGTGTAATCAATCGTCCTTTCAACGCCCCTTCTTTCGTTCAAGAGCTTTAGTAAGCCGCCGATAAACTCCTCGGGAGTATGCAAAGTCATCTTCACATAGGGCTCGGTAAACTCTTTAATCTGCGTTGGATCAGGAAGTTTTGCCGGATTTTCGATTAAATGCTCTTTATCATCCAACGTGTAAACTTTATAAACCACCGTCGGCGCGGTAAAAATCAAATCGAGATTATACTCTCGTTCTAAGCGCTCTTGCACAATATCCATATGCAGTAGCCCCAGAAATCCAACCCGATACCCAAAGCCCAAAGCGTTGGAACTTTCTACTTCGTAAATTAAACTCGAATCGTTCATGCTGAGTTTTTCAAGGGAGTCTTTTAACGTCGGATACTCGCTTGCTTCCACCGGAAAAATTCCGCCAAAAACCATCTGACGCGCTTTCTCAAAACCTTCTAACGCAACTTTTGCAGGCCGGTCTTTGGTTGTAATAGTATCCCCGACCCGAGTGTCTGAAACGGACTTCATACTTCCGGATAAAAAACCAACTTCGCCGGCCGCGAGTTCTTCTACTTCGAATGGCTTGGGATTAAGTTTGCCAACTTTTAATATCTCAAAACTTTTTCCGCTCGACATCATCAACATATATTGGTTTTTTTTGATGACCCCATCGATCACCCGCACAAGGCAAACAGCACCTAAATAAGTATCAAACCAACTATCGAAGATAAGCGCACGGACTGGCTCGTGACCCGTTTGCTTTGGCGGCGGAATACGGCGCACAATTTCTTCGAGCAAATCTTTAATCCCAATCCCAGATTTCGCGCTGACTTTGACTGCTTCGGTTGCATCGATCAATAGTTCATCTTCGATTTCAATCGCAACTCGGTCAGGATCCGCACTGGGAAGATCGATTTTATTGATCACAGGAATCAATGCCAACTTGTGTCGCATGGCAAGCTGCACATTAGCCACCGTTTGTGCTTCGACGCCTTGACTGGCATCCACAACCACCAATGCACCTTCGCAGGCCGCCAAACTTCGCGAAACTTCGTAACTAAAATCGACGTGGCCCGGGGTGTCAATCAAATTAAACTGATAAGTCTTACCGTCGTTTGCGCGGTATAACATGTAACATGTCTGGGCCTTAATCGTGATCCCGCGTTCCCGCTCTAAATCCATGCTGTCCAAAACCTGGTGGCGCATTTCACGGGAAGTTAACGCTCCGGTGGTTTCAATAAGTCGATCAGCAAGGGTCGATTTGCCATGGTCAATATGGGCAATAATACAAAAATTTCTAATTAAATCAGGATCATGCATGAATTCCAACCTCTCGTAATGAAAACCATTGTAGCCCTTCGCAAAAATTCTGCCATTAGGTTTCTCTAATTTTCTACCGAAGCAATATAAAGACTATGAAGTTATTCCTTATCATTTTAATTTTTCTACCTCGATGCCAGACGGCCGTGCCTCCAGCGTCCGACGTATTGACTCATAAAAAACCGGAGATCCCTATCAAAACGCACTATACGTTAGTTGCAAAACCCACCGTCCACCAACCAGACCCATTGCCCGATCGTACGGATTATTTAATCACATGGTATTTTTCTGACGAATCAAGCACAGAGGCTGTGGAATATATTGGATGGTCGTTTAAAAAAGACGGATCCATCGATATGCTGGAAGTTCTGCATGATGGTGAGCCGTCTGATTTTCTAGTGCAATAGAAAATTAATTTAATATGTCAATTTAACTTTACAATTTGATTATCGATTCTTTTGTTTTTCAGTTCGTGAGAAACTCTTTCCGCACTTGCCAAACTCGGAAACAACCCCGCTCGCACCCGATACTGAACTCGGCCGTCTTGCATTTGAAAAGGCGTAAAATACGTATCAACTCGCTGCTTTGAAAGCTGCTCGATAAAAGCATTTGCTTCGCCGCGTGTTTTAAAAACTTTTACCTCTAAAGTGTATTGTGAGCGGTTTCTTTTTATAGCATTTTGGTTTTTTACGATAGGTTCCTGAGAAGCAACCGGCAAAGCATTACCCACCTCACTGTAAAAAACACTCCAGTGCGGATCTGATGATGGCAAGGTGTTTTTTTGGGCGGTTTGTATTTTTTCTTTTTGATAAACAAAAGTCGCAATGGTACTGGAGACAACTAAAATAGTCGTTAGTAATAACAACACTTGCCGGATTAAGGAGTTCATATCTTTTATTCTAGAAGACTTTTGGAAATTCGAGTAGGTTGCATTGACTTTTTTAAATGGGCCATTATGATCGTTTCATGTCCAATCATATTGAACTCGTTGGGGTTCAAACCAATAATTTAAAAAACATCAATATTCGCATCCCGCTGAAAAAAATTTCTGTGGTCACCGGTGTTTCCGGTTCTGGCAAAAGCTCGTTGGTTTTTGATACTTTATATGTCGAAAGTTATCGACGCTACGTCGAAAGTCTATCGAGTTATGCGCGGCAATTTCTCAAAGCTATGCCCAAGCCCCCAATTGAGGATGTGAAAAATCTCCCACCGGCAATCGCGGTGAGACAATCTAGGTCTGGTGCCAACAATCGGTCAACCGTTGGCACGTTGACAGAAACCATGGATTTATTAAGAATTATTTTTGCCCATTCGGCTAAAATTTACTGCAAAAATTGCGGTAAACTTGTCGAAAAAGACACCCCCGAATCCATCGGCCGAAAAGTCCTTGCACATTATGGAAAAAATACTGCAGAAGATTCTAAATCTCGGGTGGTTTTATTAGCTCCGCTAAGCGGTTACACGGATATGAACCCAAAAGATTTATTCCGTCATTTGCAAAGTCAAGGATTTGTAAAACTTTGGAACGAACAAAAAACCATTTCAATAGACGATATTGATCCTGGAAAAATCACAGATTATAGCGTTTTAATTGACCGGTTTGATGTTTTGGAAGCGAATTTTACACGGATGGTTGAAGCCGCCTCGGTAGGTTTAAAAATTGGCCACGGGTATGTAGTTTTTGTAGATGAAAAATTTAGAAAGTTACAGTTTACAAAAACCTTAGAATGCTGTGGGGTCACTTATCACGAACCTTCCATAGAATTATTTTCATTTAATCACCCGTTAGGAGCCTGCCAAAACTGTCAGGGATTCGGTCAAGCTTCGCTTTTAGATTGGACAAAAATTCTCCCAGACGACCAAAAATGTTTGTCAGAAAAAGGCGTGGCGCCGTGGAATTTTGGGCAGCACGAAGAGATGTACGATGCGGCCCAAAAAGATCTCAAAAAAATCTACAAGTCGACAGCACTGATGACCAAACCTTTTGCCAAGTACACTCCTGCCGAAAAAAAGTGGCTGCATGAAGGAAGTGACACCTCTGAGACCCAATTTACCGGAGTAATAGGTTATTTTAAGTGGTTAGATGCCAACCGTTACAAAGCCCATTACCGAATCCATGCGTCGCGTTTTCGTAAGTATGAACAATGTGCCGTATGTCATGGAGAGCGCTTAAATGACATATCGTTAGCCTGTCGTATCCACAGTTTAAATGTGGCAGAAGTCGGTAGATTAACGATTACAGACCTCAAAAAATGGTGTGAAACTAGCCTTTATGACTTGGAATCGCACCAGCGAGATTTAGCATTAGGGCTCGCAGAAGCACGCGAAGAGCTTGACGGAAGATTAAATTATTTAAATAAAATGGGCTTAAGTTATTTATCTTTGAATCGTTCTGCTAAAACCCTTTCGGGCGGAGAACTTCAAAGAATTAATATGTCACGGTGCTTGGGAAGTGCTTTAACAGACACACTCTATTGCTTAGACGAACCCACATCCGGACTTCACGCACGAGATAGCGAAAATATTTTAACCGTCATCCGCGAGTTGCGCGATCAAGGCAATACGATTGTTACGGTTGAACACGAAAGAACGATTATTAAAGGTGCAGATCATGTCTTCGAAATCGGACCTCGAGCTGGTGCGCACGGTGGTCATGTTACGTTTGACGGTACCTACAAATCTAAAAACCTCGCGGAAACGAAGGCTATTTCTTATGCGCCACCCGAACGAAAACGAGATTTAACTAAAAGGATTCAACTCTCGGGTGCCAAAACCCATAATCTTAAAAATATTTCGGTAGAATTTCCAATGTCCTGTGTTATCGGGGTGTGCGGAGTAAGTGGCAGCGGCAAAACAAGCCTGGTTCAGCATACTCTTTACCCAGCACTAGTGAGCGCTTTAAAACTGGATCAGGTGGATCGCAAAAACACTAATCTTTCTATTTACGAACAAATCGGCCCGGCTGCATTACTGAAAAAATTTCACGGCGCAATGCTTGTAAGTCAAGCTCAAATCGGTCGTAGTTCCAGGTCAAATATTGCGACATATCTGGGAATTTTCGACACGGTTCGCAAAATATTTTCGCAAACCGTGGAAGCAAAAGCCAATCAACTTTTGCCTGGAGCATTTAGTTTTAATACGTCAGGAGGACGCTGTGAAACCTGCAAAGGTTTGGGCACGGTGGCAGAAGACCTGTCATTTTTAGGCGAAATTCATGTGATTTGTCCGAGTTGCGGCGGCAAAAGATTTGAGCAAAAAGTTTTGGACGTTACTTACAAGGCGAAAAACTTGTTGGAAGTTTTGGCTTTAACCGTAGACGAAGCACGGGTGTTTTTTTATGAACAAGCAGACATTGTGTCGATTCTTGAAACGGTCATCGACTTGGGGCTTGGGTATTTAACTTTGGGCCAAAGCACGAGTTCTTTTTCTGGCGGCGAAGCTCAGCGTTTAAAGATGGTAGAACTTCTGGATACTTCAAAAAAAGCCGCGGCGAGCTTTTTGATTTTTGACGAGCCCACAACCGGACTAAGTGATTCAGATGTCAAAAATCTAGTGCTGCAACTGCATAAATTAGCCGACCATGGGCACGCGGTTATTGTTGTGGAACATCATCTTGATTTGTTAAAGTCGTGCGATTGGTTAATTGAAATCGGACCGGAATCTGCAGAACATGGCGGGGAATGTCTCTATGAAGGACCGCCCGATGGCCTAAAAGAAGTGGCTTTATCACAAACGGCACGTTATTTATTTTAAGGAAAAAACGAAAATGAGTCATACCGAAAATAAAAAACATCAAAAGACTATTTTAAGCCTAAAGAACGCTAAAGACGCGGGCAGAAAAATTTCCATGATAACGTGTTACGACTCTTCGTTTGCGAAAATTATCAATCAAACCGAAATTGATGTGGTTTTGGTAGGTGACAGTCTCGGCAATGTGGTGATGGGACTGGACAATACACTTGGAGTCACTCTAGACCATATGATTCACCACGCCGCCAGTGTGGCCAGAGTATTGAAAGGTCCTTTTTTGTGCGTGGATATGCCTTTTCTAACTTACACGTCAGTAGAATTGGCGCTGCAAAATGCTGGGCAACTGGTTCAAAAAGGTATGGCGCATGGTGTTAAACTCGAGGGTGGAAAAGATTTTGCGCCACAGGTACAAGCGCTGGTACAAAATGGTATTCCGGTTATGGGACATTTAGGTTTGACACCCCAGAGCGTACATTCATTAAGCGGTTATAGAGTTCAAGGTAAAACGGCTCACGATGAAGAACGCATGTTACTGGATGCATTAGCTTTGGAAAAAGCCGGGATTTTCTGCTTGGTTTTAGAAATGGTGCCGCAAGGTGTGGCTGAGAAAATTACTAAAGCACTGAAAATTCCGGTGATTGGAATTGGTGCAGGACCAAGCTGCGATGGGCAGGTTTTGGTTCTGCATGATCTACTAGGCATGAATGCGGAATTTTCGCCGAAGTTTTTGCGCAAGTATGCCAATCTTTCCCAACTTGTCGAAAAAGCAATAAAAGATTATGATCATGACGTTAAAAATAAATTATTTCCTACAAATGAAGAAAGTTTTTAGAAGTTTATCACAATGGCAAAACGCGATTACTACGAAATTTTAAGTGTATCCCGAACTTCTACCGAAGTTGAAATTAAAGCAGCTTATCGCAAAAGTGCTTTAAAATACCACCCGGACCGAAATCCCGGGGATGCTGAAGCGGAAGAGAATTTCAAAATTGCTTCTGAAGCCTACGAAGTTTTATCTAATAACGATAAGCGTGCGCGTTACGATCGGTTTGGACATGACGCGGTTAATAGCCCTGGTTTTCAGGATGTAAATGATGTCTTTTCTAGTTTTGGATCGATTTTCGAAGAGTTTTTTGGGTTTTCCCAAGGTGGTGCTGGACGTTCTCGCGCAAGGCGTGGTGCCGATTTGCGCTATGATTTGGCAATTGAGTTTGAAGAAGCCGTTTTTGGTGTCGAGAAAGAAATCGCCGTAGAAAAACCTTCAGCTTGCGAACCTTGCAAAGGAACCGGGGCCAAAGCTGGTTCCACGCGAGTAACTTGCAAAACCTGTGGTGGCGCTGGACAAATGCGTGTGACCCAAGGTTTTTTCAGCATGGCCACCACATGTTCTGGCTGCCAAGGTCAGGGTTCTGTTTTAGATCATCCTTGTCCAAGCTGCCGCGGGGAAGGCCAGGTTATGAAAGAGAAAAAGATCTCGCTAAAAATTCCTGCGGGAGTGGATACGGGTCTAAGGCTTCGAGTAACCAATGAAGGTGAGCCTGGATCTAATAACGGCCCCGCCGGTGATCTGTATGTGGTGCTGCATGTGAAAGAAAGTGAACGCTACGTTCGTCAAGAGTTGGATTTAATAGTTAAAGAAGATATAGGTGTGGCGCAGGCTATGCTTGGGTGCCGCAAGGAAGTCGAAACCCTCCGCGGAAAACAATCTTTGGAGATTCCGGCAGGAATTCAGCACGGTACAAGATTAACTATTGCAGGTGCGGGGGTGCCGCAAATTCGCGGTAATAAGCAAGGTGACTTGCATGTGGAAATTCAGGTGCGCATTCCTAAAAAGTTATCAAAAGAGCAGCGCGAACTTGTTGTAAAATTTGCTGAACTAACCAAAGAAGATGTTGACGGTGAAAATCACGGATTTTTTAATCGCCTATTTGGAGATTAAAGTTTTTTGGCAATGAAAAAGGCATGCTTGTCGTCTAGCTGCCGGCGCACGATGATTTTCTTGCCATCCCGGCAGCGAAATTTTAGTTTATTCCCGTCGTCTTTTTTTTGGTTAGAAAAACAGCCGAATTTTTCTGACAAAACCCGCACAATATTCCAGTACATGCGGTCGTTATTCTCAACGATATTTTTGTCACCTAAAAAATACCAAGAATTGTTTTTTTTACCGTAAACCCCGTCGAAACGTTCATCAATGCGCTCTAGTTTTAATATTTCGGCGTAGCGTTTTGGAGTTTGTGTCTGAAAACCCTGCGACTGCGAAACAACCGCTGGTTTTTCACTGAGATTTATTTTGGCATCTAAAAAAGCTTCATCGAGAGTAAGTTCTTTTGCGGAGTGGACACACCCAAATAGAACAACCGGAACGATTCCAACTGTCAAAAAATTTGACAGCTGTGTGCGAAGTCTTAAATAAACCTGTAAAATTCTTCGAATAATCGTTTCTACCCTCGAACTGAAAAGACCCTAACACCATGAAGCTTCAGAGCTTTTTGAGGTCTAACTGCATTTGGCTTAAGCCTTGCAAAGTAGTGTTTAACAAAGAAGTTTTTCACTTCTTTCAGGAGGCATAATCGATCGACTTTCACTTTGATGTGAGTTTTTACATTTGATAAAACAAAACTCGCATTATCCCAATTCCTCGTTGCAGCTCTAACCTTGTTGTTCACTTACCCCGTTGCTTACCCACAAGTCGATTGATTAACCTCCATACTTTTTACTTATTAGTTAAAAAGTGTGGAGCTTTTCCAAAAGTTTTCCAAGTTGATCCAAAATCACTTCTTGATGCGCAATATTCTTATGCAGAAGTAAAAGACCTATTTCGCCGTTTTTAAGTTGTTTTTCCATCAACTCATACGGCCCTTCCAGAAGCCCCAGATCGCGGCGCTCCTCTTCTATAGTTAATTCCAAACCGGTTTTAAAATCAGCATTGTCCACGTCTTTTTTCCAACCAGCAAAAACCATTTCAGAGCGCGCCAGCAAAATCGCCGGAACCATTTCAAAATCCATATTTTTTTTCAACAAGGCATTCACCGAATCAATTGTTGAAGTGCGAGTTATTTTCATAATAAGTCGATTGAGAGCTGCGGTGAACTTCACCGCAACTTCCGGGTCGATTTCCAAGGAATATTCTTCGGCGGGTTTCGTTTCTTCAGAAAGATTTTCAAAAAGTGCGTCGATAGACCGCTCAGGACTAACTTCTACTTCGGCGGCACTTAATACGTCGTCTTCAGTTGCACTCGATTCCTCCACCGGCGGATTTTCCATTTCCATATTAAATTCTGGCTCGAGGACAGTTTCATCTTCAGTTTGAATGCTGTTTAGAGAGTCATACTCTTTCATAGGCATTAGCACTTCGGTAATTTGGCTTAAAGGTTGGGAGAAATCCGAGGATTCCACGGGTTCGGAGTAGGTTTTCGCGGCGGGCTTAGGAAGATTTTGAGGTGAAAATCGTGGTGCGGGAGCGACGTTTTGGTGAACCAACTTGCGCAAAAATATTTCAAAATTATTTTGGCCAGCAAAAGAAAAATTTGGATCGAGTTCTTTTAAAATACCTTTGATTATGGATTTTTTCATAATAACGGGCTTAATATGACAACCAATTAGAAACTTCAATTGTTCGCGCAACGCATAATCCGTTGGGTCCACCATGCCCACGGTTAGGGTTTTGTCCAAAAGACTGATGGGAACGCAGTGCAAAGCCAAAAAGATATCCGAATCAAAGCGGGTCAAAAGTTCCAATTCATCTTGACTAGTAACAATGGGATAGTGGGTATTTGCAGCAAGCAGTGCGGTTAATTCCGTTTCGGTTATTAATCCTAAACTCAGTAGGCCGTCAGCGAAACGTATGGACGTCGCCTCGCATTCACGTTTAATGAGCTGAAGGCTTTTCATTGGAATAAGGTTGTTTTCCAATAAAATATTTTCTAACTTCCGCAGCTGCATTATTTTAAAACCTTTATTATAACCTTGGAAAAGTGAAGTTTTGCTTTACCTCTATTGTATCACGAGTTTACAATGAGAAGTTGTTTTTAGGTTTTGAAATTTATTATAGAGAACCCTCACTTAAAATTCTGGAATGAACTGAACATGGACAAAATACCGCAGAGTCGCTCAAAAGATGCTTTTCAAAATGCCTTCGTTCGAGTCTTTAATGCAATAAATCAGCAGCGTAAAACGTTGCTTTTGATTGCATTGCCAATACTTCTAGCTGGCTTAGTTGGTTACGGTTGGAAGTATCAAAAAACGCTGCAGCAAGGCAAGCGGCGTGCAGCCCTTGACGAGCTCTTAAGCCAAGTGACAAAAGCGGATCAAGAAGCCGGAAAAAGAAAAGAAGAAATTCTAAAAAAAGCTGCTGATTTAAGAAAAGCTAATGCCGACATTCACAAAGACGCAGTTGCAAAACTTGAGGCTGAGGCCAAAGCAATTAAACCTAATTATGCAGAAATTCGGGTGAAATTATTTGACTTTTATAGCAAGCACAAGGATTCCGTTGCAGGCTGGAATGCGGGCATGGTTGTGGCAAAACAAGATCTAGATCAAAAAAAGTTCGACGATGCAAAAGCGATTACCGAAGAAATAGCAAAAGCGTCAATCCGGTCTAACCTCTACCAAATTCAGTCACGTTTTTTACTTGTTGGAATTTACGAAGAGCAGGGTCAATTTGATTCGGCGATTCAACAAGAGAATTTGCTAGAAGGGCTAGTTCCGGAAGATTTTGTGCCGGCCGCAAAATTAGCCAAAGCAAGAACATTAATCTTGAAAAATGCAAACGAAGAAGCCAAAACGGCGCTTCAGGCGATTGTAGAAAAGCATGCGTCATCAGCCGAAGCTCAGAAGGCGCGCGCATATTTAACACTGTTGAAAATGACGCGAGGATAAATTTTGTTTATTTTATTTTTTTTAATAAGTTTTTTTAGCGTTCAAGCACTGGAAAACAGGCCCTTTTTTTTTAGCGATCCACTTGAGCCCCAAACAGGATCGCGGCCTTTTAGAGCTGGAATATTGCGATTTTCACCAACTACCGATGCGGAAAAACCTCTCGCCGTTTCAGATCCAGGTGGTTGGGTTATTGCAGAAGATATTATTGTCGGCAGTTTTGAGCGGAAAATTTTAGGCGCAAAATCTCTAACTACTGGACGTATTCTTTGGTGGTATAATTTGGACCAAGATATCACTGCGCCTATCGCTCAATTTGGGACTGGAATTCTGGTTGCGACCCGTGGGGGCAAGGTCGAAAAACTAGATTTGCTCACCGGCAAAAAAGCCTGGGAAGTAACTTTAGAATCATTTGTAGCGCGACCTTTTACACTTTCAGGATCCGTCGTAGTGGCGGTGAGTGTGGGTCAAGTCATCTACTCGATCGACTTCCAATCAGGCCGGCAAAACTGGTTATTTGATGCGGGATTTCCGGAAAATTTGGTTTTGAGAACTTCTGCGGCGGCAGTTATCGCCGGAGGTGAAGTATTGATCGGTACAGCTTCTGGTGAAATCATTTCGCTGTCGCTTGCTACCGGAAAACAAGAGTGGAAAACCAATCCCCTTTACACAGAATCACGATTTAAAGATGTCATTGGAGAAATGGTGGTCGTAAATTCCCGCTTAATTTTTGCGCGGTACGACGGACTTGTTGGTGCGATTCAATTAAGCGGAACCGACAAAAGTTTGGTTTGGAAAGAAAGCTATCCTAGTTTAGCTACAAGCCGATATCGAGGCGGTAAATATTTTGTGGGATCGGTGGCTGGAGACGTTTCGGCGCTGGATTCGCAGGATGGAAAAATGCTTTGGCGAACTTCAACTGGTCAGACGGTGAGTTCTATGGTTATTGGTGAAACAAATATTGTTACAGTCGGTAGCAGTGGTCGGATTCATAATCTCAATATTGGAGACGGCCGGCTCGAGTGGCACGATGATGTTGGTGGCGATGTCTCGTCACCTATGACTCTGGCGAGAGATTTTTTATATGTTCCCACAAGTCTTCGAAACGTTTATGTTTACCGCATCAAAAAAGACTAAAGTTTTTTTTTGTTATTTGATTTATTTAAGTAGTGTCGCATTCGGAGATGTTTTAACTTTTCGCGCGGATGAATGGTGTCCTTACAATTGCAGTCCTAGTGATGTTCAAAAGCCGGGCTTTATGGTGGAGCTCGTAGAGGCTATTTTTGCGGTACATGGCCACCGCGTTGACTATTCCGTCGAAAATTTTGACAACAGTCTCGTCCAAGCGAGGAATAATGAAATCACGGGAGTCATTGGTGCCGTAAAAAATGAAGCACCAGATTTTATTTTTCCCGATGAGGAGCAAGGGATTAGCAGATCGTGTGTATTTGTAGGGAAAGATAATGCTTTTCAATATAACGCAGCTGGCGATTTAGCCAAAATTGGCAGAATAGGCGCGGTAAAAAGTTATTATTACGGCGACGCGATTGGTGCGATTAAAAAAGGTAATCCGCATAAATTTATTCTTACAGATGCGAAAATTCCTACGTTGGCCCTGATCGGTATGCTCAAGGGAAAAAAAATCGAAGCGCTTTTGGAGAATTTTATAGTGTTTAAATACCACATCCACGAGACGCCGGAACCCATTCGTTTGGCTGGGTGCGAGATCGAAAAGAAAGTATTTGTTGCGTTTGGACCGAACGCTAAGAAAAATACTGCCTACGCTAAAATTTTAAGTGATGGCATGGTGCAGTTTCGAAAGAATAGAAAAATTAATTTTATTTTGTCGAAATATGGACTTTCGGACTGGAAGTAAAAGACAGTCTGGGGTGTCTATTCGGGCCGCGGCTTAGGCATTTGGCTAAAAAATTACAAATATTTTTTCGCATAAGAAATCGGAAAAATTTTCAACCCGTTAACTTTTTCCCACAGCGCCAGTCGTTTTTTTTGCAGTCCCTGCAAAAAACTCCCTGCGCGCTCGGCCATCCGCGGCCTCGCGAGCCGCTCTGGGAAAAAGTTAACAGGCTGAAAATTTTTCCGATTTCTTATGCGAAAAAATATTTGTAATTTTTTAGCCAAATGCCTAAGCCGCAGCCCTCTTTTTTCCCACCTTACTCCCTTCCATTCCATCCTCTCCCTCCCATTTTCTCGCCCTCCGACACTTGCTCTAACAACAGCAGCTTATTTATTTTGTTATATTTATAAATTTATTTAAAATTTTTTTTTCCAACGATTTCTTCCTTTCGATAAACCTATGTAGTCTGGGCGAGGAAGGAAACAGTTGGACTTCAGCGCAAC
>JAYVPO010000125.1:0-6025 GCA_043757325.1 bacterium | reverse complement strand
GCTGCGGAACTGGAACTGGTCTCGGCTGCGGAACGGGAACCGGTCTTGGCTGCGGAACGGGAACCGGTCTTGGCTGCGGAACTGGTCTCGGCTGCGGAACTGGAACTGGTCTTGGCTGCGGAACTGGAACTGGTCTTGGCTGCGGAACGGGAACTGGTCTCGGCTGCGGAATAGGTCTAGGAATAGGATGTTGCGGCGGAATTGGGCGATTTGATGTCACGCATAAATTCGCCTGACGGGACCAAATTGTTCCTGGGGGACACTGGTGTGGTGGTAGTGGCATCGCATAAACGCAGCGTCTTTGGAATGGATCGTAATGCTGACCAAAAGGACATTGCAGTCTTTGAATACACTGATTAGAAAACCTGTCGTAATACTCATTCGGCCCGCAAGTTCTACCAAAAAGCTGACAGCTTTGTGTATTTTGATCCCAATAAAAACCAGGGGCACAAATTTGTCGTGCCAAACAAGACTGGTGGTAAGGATTCCAATAAGTTCCTGGGGGACATTGATTGACAAAAACCGGAACGCATTGCTGCAGTCTCCAATTGTAAGAATAACCCCATGGACAAGCATTAGGATCACGTACACACGATCGGTAATAATTATCCCAGTAAGTTCCGCGCGGACAAAAAGGACTTGCAAGAGCAACACAGCGGTCGAGATGAAAATTATAATACGTACCTGGGGGACATAAAATATTTATTGGAGGGCTAGGATACTGAACACAAGATTGTGTACTTACATCAAAGTAAGATCCCGGTGGGCATTGGGTTCCTTGCGCCTGCACGCAATATCCCAAAACGCTATCGTAGTAATAACCCGATGGGCACTCTGTGGAAGGTGGATTTTTAGGGTCTGTTGGAATTGGCTGAGCATCTTCCGGTTGGATTTCAACTTTAAATTGAGCATAAGCCGCAATATTTTGTTCGTTAATAAATTCCAGCGAAAAAACATAGGTTCCTGCAGTCGTTGGAGTTCCGCTTAAAATAACCGGGCTGGCATTTTGCAGAGATAATCCTTGCGGCAAATCTCCGTGATAAAAACTAGGAGAACTACCTCCATCCGAAAAATCTATGGTTTGCTGGTATTCCTGGCCTACTTTTGCATTGTTTAAAAATCTCGGCGTGGAAACTTTCGGGTGTTGATAGTTTTCATTATCAAACGACGCGTAGCAAATTTCTCGCGAAGCAATAACGGTTTCTTCAGAAACGGCATTAAGTGTAAAACACCATTGTCCTAAAAATGATGGCACTCCGTTTATAACCAAATCGTTGGCATCGCCAAGGTAGAGTTTTAAACCTGGTGGTGCGTAAGCTTCTTTAATTTGCCAATTGATATTTTTTGATTCGGCATTTGCTAATGAAACTTTTGCGACGGTTTCGACACCGTAGCGAACGCTTAAATCCGATTCGTTAACCACGATTTCGGATTCGGATTGGCTGTAAACTTTTTGGCCAAAAACCGACAGAATAACCGGTAAAATAAGACGCCCAAATATTTGGACATTCTTCCCCCTCTGCAGTAAACCCATTTTTTCCCCCTTAAAATGAAAATTTTATCTAACTCACATATTGTAGGGAATAAAATTTCGAAAGTCATTACGTCAGATTGGCGGGAGAGTATTAACAAAACCAGAATTCAGAAAATTTAACATTTTATCAAATTGCGATTATTTTAAATTCCGACCTCAAAAACAGGCTCGGGTAACACATCTTTGCTTTCAAGTTTTTGAAACAACGGAAGAATTTCTCCGAGTTTTTGCCCAGGTGAAATACTGCGCAATTCCCACCGAGCTGCTGTAGAAGACTCTTCGTAGGTTAAATAATCGTGCGGATCTAGAGCGTCAGCGCTAGATTTTTTGACAACTTTGCCAAAATAATCTCCAGTCCAGCCAAGCATATGGTTTACTTTTGCGGCACTATCAATTAACACTGGCGCCCACATGGTGTTAAGCCATTCGATCGCTTGAATCGCCACAAACATTACTGTAGCGGCTTTTTTCTCGTCTGTTTTGACCAAAGTCCAGGGTGCCCTTTCGCTTAAATATTGATTGACCAGTTGGGTCGCAGACCGGGTTTCTTCAAGCCCCGACCGCAATTGAACCGCGTCGAATTTCTTTTCTACCGCCGCAAAAGCTGTTTTTATTTTTCCTAATAGTTCTAAATCTACATCATCTAAATCGCTGTACTGAGGCACAATCCCAGCAAAGCGTTTTTGTGCAAAACCGAGAACTCGATTGACTAAATTTCCCCAGTTAGCAACAAGTTCACTGTTAACACGACCGTAGAATTCCTCCCAAGTAAAATCCGAATCGGAATTTTCGGGAGCCAAAGCTGTCAAAACATAACGCCAGGCATCCAGTTGAAAATGCTTAACCGCCACTTTCATCGGAATCATATTTCCGCGACTTTTGCTTAATTTATTGCCGCCACTATTAAGATATTCATTAGCCGGAACATCAAATGGAAGGATGAGATTACCGCCGTAGGCTTTTATAAAAGCCGGCCACAAAACCGCATGAAACGTAATATTATCTTTGCCCATAAAATAAATCGACTTGCAGTCTGGGTTTAACCAATAGTCTTTCCAAGCCTCGGGAGTTGAATGATTTTTTGCCCATTCGCGCGCGGCACTCAAGTATCCCATTACGGCTTCATACCACACGTATAGCCTTTTATTTTCAAAACCTGCCTCGACTTTGCCAGAAGAATCATCTGCAGGAATAGAAACTCCCCAATTCATATCTCGCGAAATTGCACGGCCGCGAAGTTCCTTTTTTTCCATCATGCCCCGGGCAAAATTAATCACATGATTTCGCCAGTTTTTTTTATCCGGTGAATTTAACCAGTCAAAAAGAAAATCATTAAACTTACCCAATGCAAAAACATAATGTTCGGTGTCTTTGATTTCTAAAGTTTCAGCTGAAGAAAGTTTGGATTTTGGATTTTTTAATTGCACGGCATCGTAAGTTTTTCCACAGCGATCACACTGGTCGCCGCGAGCTTCCAAATACTGACAAAAGGGACACTCACCTTCCACGTAGCGGTCCGGCAGAAATTTATTCACCAGTGGATCAAAAAGCTGCTTTTGGGTTTCTTTATATAAATAGCCGTTCTTTTTGTGCGCTAAAAACATTTCGTGCACAGTGTCACGGTGATTTTTTGTGCTGGTCATCGTGTAACAATCAAAACTAATTCCCATCAGCCCAAGTGTTTCCAAAAAAGACTGGTGGTACTTTTCCACAATGAGTTCGGGCGTGGTTTGAAATTTCTCGGCCGAAACAGTAATGGGAGTTCCATGACAATCGGATCCACCAACCATTAAAACTTTATGACCTCGCATTCTTTGAAACCGCGCGAAAATATCGGGTGGCAAAAGAGAACCTGCAAAATGGCCAATATGAAGCTCATTATTAGCATAAGGCCACGCGACACCTAAAAGAAAACTGGTCATAGTTTACAAATTCCAATACGGATGGCATTCGCTTTTTACAAAATTAATAAATTCTTCTACCGCCATAGGAGGTAAGTTTTTACCATCCCAAAACCTTGCAGAAAGCGTTTGCGAAGTTTTTTCCTTGTCACCAATCACGAGCATATAGGGAGTTTTTTCAAGCTGGGCTTCGCGAATTTTGTAACCAAGTTTCTCTCTTCGTTCATCCAAAGTCACACGTAAGCCAGCAGCTTTTAATTTTTCATACACTTCGGCGGCGTAGTCTTTCTGGTCTTCGCCCACGTTTAAAACCTTTGCCTGAACGGGACTTGCCCACAGAGGAAAATGCCCCGAAAAATGTTCGATAAAAATTCCCAGAAATCTCTCTACGCTTCCGAGTACGGCACGATGAATCATCACCGGGGTATGAATTTTATCATCACCGCCGACGTATTCTAGGTCAAACCGCGACGGCATAGAAAAGTCCAGTTGCACGGTCCCGCACTGCCACGCTCTGCCGATAGAATCAATCAGCTGAAAATCAATTTTGGGGCCATAAAATGCACCATCTCCAGGATTTAAGGTGTACTCAGGATGGACATTTTTTAAAACTTCTTTAAGAGCATTTTCTGCATCATTCCACATTTCATCAGACCCGATAGATTGCTCCGGACGTGTCGATAGAAAAACGCGGTATTCTTTAAAACCAAGGCCTTTATAAACCTCGTCGATTAATTTTAAAATACGCGTAATTTCTGTGCTGATTTGTTCTCTGGTACAGAAAATATGTGCATCATCCTGGGTAAAGCTTCGCACACGCATCAGGCCATGGGTTACGCCTGAACGTTCATGGCGATGCACGCGACCGAATTCACTCACTCGAAATGGCAGTTCCCTATAGCTATGTCGTTCGTTGGCGTAAATTAAACAATGCCCAGGACAATTCATCGGCTTCACGGCTGCGTCCGTTTCGTCGACTTTGGTAAAATACATATTGTCGCGGTAATTATCGTAATGCCCACTTTTATGCCAAAGTTCGACATTCATAACCAGCGGAGTTCCAACTTCATTAAAACCGTACTCGGAATTCTTTAGGCGCATAAATTTTACTAGGGAATTAAAAAGAAGTTGGCCTTTAGCATGAAAAAAGGGATGAGCCGGGGCTTCTTTGTGAAAAGAAAAAAGTCCCAGCTGTTTACCCAGAACTCGGTGATCGCGTTTTTTAGCTTCTTCGAGGCGAGTTAGATAGTCATCCAAAGATTTTTTGTCAGGCCAAGCGGTGCCATAAATTCTGGTTAAGCGCGGATTTTTTTCATCGCCGCGCCAATAACTTCCCGCCAAGGAAGTAAGTTTAAAGGCACCCATTTTGCCGGATGATGGAATGTGCGGGCCCACGCACAGGTCGAACCAAGTGCCCATATGGTAGGTTGAAATGGGCTGACCTTCGGGAATTCCTTCGATAATTTCAACTTTAAATTTTTCGCCAAGTTTTTTGAAAACTTCAATTACATCAGATCTCGTCCATTCTTGACGTTTTGCCGGAAAATCGGCTTTGCCTATCTCGGCCATTTCCAATTCGATTTTTGCAAAATCCTGTTCTGAAATTGACACACCATCAGGAAATGAGAAGTCATAATAAAAGCCATTTTCTATGACTGGGCCAATGGTAACTTGCGTTCCGGGCCATATTTTTTGCACGGTCATAGCCAAAACATGTGCGGTCGAATGCCGTAAAATTTCGAGACCGACATCTGATTTTGCGGTGATAATTTCAACCGTAGCATGATTTGGAACGTCAGCTGATAGATCCACAAGTTTAGAATTGACACGACCAGCTAAAGCCGCCTTTGCCAGGCCTGCTCCGATAGATTTTGCAACGTCTGCAACGGTTACTGGTTGCGTATATACTTTTTCACTACCGTCAGGTAGTTTTACGGAAATCATAAATAAACCTCTGACCTCCAATCTTAATTTTTTTAATTTTTTTATTCTATTCAAATTAAAGTTATACTTAAATCGGACTCGAATTAAGCTTTTCACGTGGATTCTAGGTCTAGGTAATGCACTCCTTCTAATTTTTAAATTTTCCTGTTTAAAGTGTAAGTTAATAGTAAAAAGTCCCTTTTCAGGGACATTTATGTATCATTTGGAGTTTCGAATGAGCTTGTAAAGCATTGCAGCCAGTTGATCTAGCTGCTCCGCTTGAGCGTTTGTGAAGTTGCCGAGATCGAAAATGGCTTGAACTTCGCGTAGGCTTCCGAACGCCATTTTGTAAAAGCGGCAGCTGTCTCCGGAGGACATTCGACCGTATCCCTCTGCTAAATTTAAACAAATACTCGACGATGCTCTCTTTAATTGATCACGCAAATGGCATGGGAGATTGCCAGCTTGCAAGCTGCGATAAAATATAACGGACAATTGGTAGGTTCTAAAACGATTCAGCATGATTTCTCCTTTAAGAAAATTTGGGCCCGTAGGGCTGAACCCAAATTTCTTAAAGGAGAAATCAATATGAAACACTTTCGAAGCTATCAACTATCTGTAACATTTTTTCGTGCGCTGCAAGCAAAGCAACTCCCCATGCCATTTG
>JAYVPO010000124.1:0-64643 GCA_043757325.1 bacterium | reverse complement strand
AGATGGAGGCCGCGAGAATAGATTTGCAAAAATCTGACTCTCCATCCTTTGTAAGTCAATCAGAGCAAAGGTTATATGCTTAAGCTAGTGCCATTGGTGTTTAAGTTATTTAAGAAGTATCACAACTATTAAATGAATTAAGTATTATAGTGCTTCATTGCCGAATATTTCAATTCAGTCCTGTTATATTTTTCTGCAAAACTTGAAGTTGTGAAGTTAGATTCTCTTTCTGAATCAGATTAGCCTCTTTAATGTCGTCAGGGGCCTTGGCCATAAAATCAACGTTATTTAACTTGGATTCAATGCCCTTTAAAATTTTTTCTATTCTTAAAACTTCTGACTGCAGTCTTTTCTTTTCTTTTTCAATATCAATAATCCCTTCGGCAGCGATAAAAACCTCGAATCCTTTATCAACGTGGATGATGCATTTTCCTAAATTTTTATCGGACTGGACAGTTTGGAAAGTTTTTAAACACCCTAAACGAGTAATAAGATTTTTATTTTCCTCAAACAGCGTCGCGACCTTTTGATCACACCTTAGCATGCAGGAAAGTGGCTCTTTGGGTGGCAAATCTAGACTTGCTCGAATCTGTCTAATTCCACGCACAACATTTTGAACCTTGAGCCAATCCAATGCAGAGGCATCATCCACGTATTTATTTTCGAACTTCGGAAAAGTTGCACCACTTAGACAAAGTGCTTTTCCCCAATCGGGATGCCGAGGCAGATGGTGCCAAATTTCCTCTGTAATAAACGGCATAACAGGACTTAAGAGGCGCAAACAGCCTTCAAAAACATATACCAAAACACTGCAGGCGTTAGACTTATTTTTCTGGTCTGAACTATTCAATACTTCCTTTGAACATTCAAGGCCCCAATCACAAAAACTATGCCACACAAAATGATAAATTTTTTCTACGGCTTCATTAACTCGGTAGCTTTGCAACTGT
Organism: bacterium; assembly: GCA_043757325.1. GTDB lineage: Bacteria > Bdellovibrionota_B > Oligoflexia > Oligoflexales > RGVZ01 > JAYVPO01. Next base: position 63,693 of record JAYVPO010000124.1, on the reverse strand, counting down.
CCTTCCACCTCGGCAACAGTATTTTGGAACTCACTTAAAAGCCATTTATCTGACAGGGAAATACTGCTTTTAACTATTTCCAAAGATTCTAGAACCACACCGTCTTGCAAATACCCCTGCAAATATCTCGCCGCGTTCCAGATTTTATTTACAAATTTTGCTCCGGCCTCAAAGTCGTCTTTTTCCATGCGCACACGCCCGCCCAACGGAGCGAGATGTATTCCGGTAAAACGCACTGCGTCTGTGCCGTATTTTTCAATTAATTCCAAAGGGTCGATGCCATTTCCTAAAGTTTTGGAAAATTTTCGGCCTTGTTTATCACACACTGTTGCCGCGATGTAGACATCCTTAAATGGCACTTCTTTGCGGGTGTAAATTCCAAGAATAACCATTCGCGCAACCCACAAAAATATAATATCTGACGCGGTAACCAAAACATCCGTGGGATAAAAATACTTTAAATCTTGAGTTTCATCCGGCCACCCAAAAGGGCTTACGGGCCATAGCCAGCTCGAAAACCACGTGTCGAGAACATCTTCGTCTTGGATTAATTTTTTACATCCACATTTGTCGCACACTGTCGGGTCAGTCATCCCGGTAATAACATTCGAACAATCCTGGCAATACCAAATAGGAATGCGATGTCCCCACCAAAGTTGTCTCGAAATACACCAATCTTGAATATTTTCTAGCCAATGAAAATAAGTTTTTTTCCAAGCCTCAGGATAAAACTTTAACGTATTGTCTTTGGCGGCTTTAATTGCAGGCTCTGCTAAAGATTTCATCCGCACAAACCATTGCAAAGATAGCCGCGGCTCGATCACAGTTTTGGATCTTTCTGAATGCGGAACTATGTGTTTATAAGGTTTCTCCGCATCAAAAAGGTTTAGCTCTTTCATGGCCTTTATGGTTTCTTTGCGGCAAACAAATCGGTCTTTTCCGCGGAAACGCTCCGGACAAAGGTCATTCATTGTGCCGTCAGCATTCATAACATTTATAAATGGCAAAAAATGTTTTTGACCCAAAATAAAATCATTAGGATCATGGGCCGGAGTAATTTTAACCACACCGGTTCCAAATTCCATTTTTACATATTCATCGACGATAATTGGAATAATCCGATTTGAAAGCGGTAATCTGATTTTGGCTTGATGCAAATGGCGGTAGCGCTCGTCATCGGGATGAATTGCAACAGCTGTATCTCCAAACATGGTTTCTGGCCGGGTTGTTGCGATCGTTATAAACTCTTCTGAATTTTCAATCGGGTACTTAAAAGACCACAAAAATCCTGCTGTTTCCACATTCTCAACTTCATCATCAGAAACTGCGGTTTTTAACGCTACATCCCAGTTTACAAGCCTTTCGCTGCGGTAGATTAGTCCATCGTTGAAGAGCTTTACAAAAATCTCTCGAACCGCATAAGATAGTTTTGGATCCATGGTGTAAGCTTCGCGCTTCCAATCACAAGAAAAACCCATCCGGCGAAACTGTTCAGAAATTAAATTCCCGTATTTTTCCTTCCATGCTTTAAGCCGCAATTCAAAATCGACTCTTCCAATATCGTTCTTGGTTTTTCCTTCGGTTTCTTTTAAATCTTTTTCCACCATCATCTGAGTGGCAATACCTGCGTGATCAGTGCCTGGAAGCCAGCACGCATTAAATCCAGAAGCGCGCTTCCAGCGAATTAAAACATCTTGCACCGTGTAGCCCGTTCCATGACCCATATGAAGTTGCGACGTAACATTGGGCGGAGGCATAAGAATCGTAAATGGTTTTCTGCTTGCATCCACCGGAGCATGAAAAATGTCGTTTTTTTCCCAAAATTCGTACCATTTTTGTTCGTATTCTTTTGGATTGTAAGTCGGTTCTAGTTTTTGCATGAATTATCCTTTTATAAAAAGCTCGACGGATTTATCAAATGGCAACTCATCGGCAAAATTTTCCAGTAATAACCTTGGCGATGTAAGATTAATTTCTGAAATAAAGCCCCCAATTAAGTCAAATCCCACAATAAAAACACCTTTTTTGACCAAGCTTTCTGCAACACTTTTTACTCTCGTTTGTTCTAACGGTGACAAGGAGTAATTTTTCAAAACGGCTCCGGCTCTAGTGTTTGCTAGAAAATTCCCTTTTTTAGGCACTTTAAGGCAACTTGCAATCACTTCACCATTTACAGTAAAGGCTCGAACCTCACCTTCAAAAATAGCTTTGTCAAATTTCTGCGCAATTTTGTAACCGGGTAATTCTTTTTGTAGTTGAATGATTTTCCCGCTGTCTTTAAGTTTATTTCCTTCAAATATTACTTGCTCAACACCGCGGCCGCCAAATAAATTTAAGGGTTTGATCACCGCATGCCCGTGGGCCACGTTTTCCACGAAATGGAAAAGTTCTTCCACTGAAGAACTTACCACCGCTGGACAACTTGCTTCGGGAAAATCCAAAATGGAAATCTTCTCGTTGAGAGTCAAGATAGCATCAGGATCGTTGAAAATTCTGGCCTTTGATCGTCGTAAAAACCACAAAGCTGTTACGTATTCCATATCGAAAGGGGGATCTTTTCGCATCTGAATATGTTCAAATTCTTCGGAATGAAACGTGCATTTTTCATCCAAATAAAACGAATCTATAGTACCTTTAAAGCGCACTGATTTAGAATCGAAGAAAAGTTTTTGGTCGCGCAGTATAAAATCTTTGATTTCTACGGCAAAAACCTGCCAGTTTTTTTTCTGATAAGCCCACATCCAGCGAATGGATGTATCAAGAGATGGATTGAGGTTTACGAGTGAGTCAATTATAAAGAGAACGCGAGGAGAAGTTTTTTCTGTGTTTTTCATAATTTTAAGACTTTACCTATAAATACCCGAGAATTCAAATAAGGAGAATCATATATCATGTTAAAACTACGACAACTGGCCGATTTGCCGTTAGAAAATAAAAAGGTTTTTTTGCGAGTGGACTTTAATGTTCCTTTAAAGAACGGCGTTGTCGAAGATGACACAAGAATTCGCGAAGCCCTGCCAACTATAAAGTACATTCTCGAAAAGACTCCATATTTGTGTTTGGCGTCGCACTTAGGACGACCCAAATCCCAAGTTAATCCTGAGTTTTCTATGGCTCCAGTGGGTGAACACTTAAGCGAGATTTTGGGTCGCGAAGTTGTTTTAGTACATGATTTTAACCAAGATCCGAGTTCGCGGGCGTTTTCTCATTTGGAAAAAAATCAGATTATTCTTTTAGAAAATCTGCGCTTTTATCCGGGTGAAGAAGCCAATGATTCTGATTATGCGCGAAAATTAATCGAAGGATATGACTTTTATGTTAACGATGCCTTTGGAACTTGTCACAGAGCCCATGCCTCGGTGGCCAAAGCGTGTGAATTTTTCCCGGTAGAAAACCGCGCCGCTGGGTTTTTAATTGAAAAGGAAATTCTCGCATTGTCGCCTTTAATAAATCATCCTGAACATCCGTTTACGGTTATTATGGGTGGCGCAAAAGTAAGCGATAAAATCGAAGTGATCTTAAATCTTTTAAAAGTCTGTAATGATTTGGTTGTAGGCGGAGCTATGGCCTATACATTTTTAGCCAATCAAGGAAAAACCGTCGGCACTTCGAAAATTGAGGAAGGAAAGCAGGATTTATTAAAAAGTATTTACAGCACAGCTTCGAAGCACAAAGTAACAATTCATCTGCCTGTGGATCATATTGCTGCAGACGCATTTTCAGAAAACTCTAAGCCAGAAGTGATCGATTCAGAAAATATTCCAGCTAACTTAATGGGGCTTGATATTGGGCCTAAAACCAGGAATTTATTTTCTCGAGTGATTGAGAATTCCAAAACCGTGTTATGGAATGGCCCAATGGGAGTTTTTGAATGGAAGAATTTTGCAGCCGGAACATCGGCCATCGCAAAAGCCATGTCGCAAGTACGCGGTAAAACAATTGTCGGAGGCGGAGATTCTGTGGCAGCCATTCACGCCAGTGGTTTTGCATATAAAATGACTCATATATCAACGGGCGGCGGGGCTTCCTTGGAATTCTTAGAAGGAAAAAGCCTGCCGGGAATAAAACTTTTAATGAAGAGTTAACAAAACATGACAAGAAAAAAATTATTAGCGGCCAACTGGAAAATGAATCTCGATCGGGCAGGTACGAGAGACTATTTTACGAAATTTCTACTGGAATTCAAAAAAAACGATCGAGTGGAGATTTTGTTTGCCGGAAATTTTTTGATTTTGGAAACGATGATGGACTCTGCGAAGTCCTTGGGACTTCGTATCGCCGCACAAAATGTTCATTTTGAAGAATCCGGAGCTTTTACCGGAGAAATTTCTTGGGCGATGCTTTCTGACATTGGCGTTTCAGAAGCGTTAATTGGACATAGCGAGCGCCGGCAGTATTTTGGCGAAACCGATGAGTTGATCGCCAAAAAAATGCAAACCGCAGAAAAATTAAAAATGCGTACCGTTCTATGCGTTGGTGAAAATCTAGCTGAGCGTAAATCGGATCAGACTTTTGCAGTGATCAGAAATCAATTGGCAAAAAACTTAGCTTTTGTTTCGCATTTAGAAAAAGTTGTTATTGCTTACGAGCCTGTTTGGGCGATTGGAACTGGCCTTTCCGCAACCTCCGAAGAAGCACAAGTTGTTCACCAAATGATTCGAAAACAGATTGAAGAAAACTTTTCAAAAGACGCCGCCGACAAAATTTTAATTTTATATGGTGGCAGCATGAACTTAAAAAATGTTAAAGAACTTTGCTCTCAAAGAGATATTGATGGCGGTTTAGTGGGCGGAGCATCGTTAAAACCAGAAGAATTTGCAAAAATGTATTCTTCGCTATAAACGAGTTTTTTCTTCAAGATATCAATGTATTAGAAATCTAGGACTCAGTGCAAAATCAAAAAAGTAGTCAAAGCTGTAAATCCTTCCCATCGAGTTTCACTCATTCCTGGCCGATAATCGACATGTGAGAGGAGATAGTCTTCTTTCACAAATTTAGAGATGCATTTTTAAATTTTGCGTCAAAAAGGAGTTCGAATGAAGAATCAATTTGTAATGAAGCTAGCTTTGGTTGCAGGTCTATTCGTGTCACACGTTGGATTTTCTGCAGCTAAAGAAACAAGCCTTACTGTAAAAACTTCAGTATTGGCTAAAAAATCGGTTGATTCCACAACGACTGTTGAAGGACGTCGCCGAAGATAGTTAATTAACCCCCCTCGCCCTTGCTTTACAAAGCGGGGGTTTTTTTATGTTTATGGGCTAGGTCGAACTCACAATGCTCAAAAATCGTTTCTTTAAATAGAGCGTATGGCTGAAATCTACTTCGCAGAAATCTTTTTCTAATCTCTCAAGAATTTTTTGACCAAAAGACTCGGTGAATAGCCGCAAGAAATCTTTGTCTTTGGCCTGCACATCAAGGCTTACCAGATCTGTTAAAAAATCCTCATGGGATCTTTTGGCCCTGTAGTCAGGCTCTTTTGACGGGTGTTTTAAAAGCTTGGAAATCAAATCGGTATTTTTTTCTAGTAATATCGAACCTTGAAATAGTAGATAGTTTTTTGAGCGAAAAAGGGACGTGCCGCAAAGTTTTTTACCGTCGACAGCCAAATCACTAATTCCCGCCTGCTGGATGTCGCCAAAATTACCTGATTTTTCTAAAGCATCAATCAAAGCCCCATTTAATTTTTTAAAATATTCTTTATTTCCAAATTGATTTTTCACCCAAGCGCCGACTCCGATAATGATGCATCCTTTATGAAGAACCACCGCGCCGCCGCCGCCAGCTCTCTTTAGAATAGGCGTGTCACCCGAAATATTTTCTAGAAATAGCTCTTGTTTTGGATCATTACTACTTCCAAGAACAATTACAGTAGCGGTTGGAACCCACGTTTGACAGAAAATTTTCTGTTCGCAATGAGCTGCTATAAGTGCATCTATCCACATACCAGATCCAAGGCTTTTAAAGGATCCGAGTCGATTTTTAGGTTTTTCTCTAGCGCGTCAAGAAAGTCTTTGATCTTTGGAAACTTTTTGCACGTGTAAGCTTTTTGAAAGCGCAATTCATCCGGGCTGTATAACGAGGCACCCAGTAGGTAGGCGTTGTTCCACTGCTTTTTTCCGACGTAATCTACATATCGAAACTTCGGTTTGTTCGCCAGAAAATCCTGAAATATGGCGGATTTTTTATTCTCTATATCTTCTGGTTTTGCGTCATAAAGATTTTGCAATTTAAGTTTTAAGTTTTTTAACCACTGATGAAACAATTCCCGGTCTTGGGATTTTCCTAAGTAACGTTCGAGATCTGCTGTTTTGTTTTCTGAAATAAGCATTTTCTGTGTTAACAGATGCCCGACGAATTCTGCGAGATTCTCGTTAAATTCTACACTTCCTTTTGCCCACAGCGTTCGGTGAGTCAATTCATGAAAAAATAAATGCATCAACTCGGGATCACTCCGATTTAGCATCGGGCTGTAAATAGGATCATCAAACCAGCCTAAACTTGAAAAAGCATCAACTTCTCCAAGAGCAATGTCGTAGTTTTCCTTGATTAGCGATTTGGCTTCTTCGTCACGATCAGAGATTTTAAAAAAACCAAGATAAGGAACGGTTCCAACCACTGGAAACCACCAAGTTTTGGATTTTAATTCGTATTTTTCCGCCGCCTGAACCGTAAAGGAAATGGCGCTTTGATCCAGTGCAACGTACTTTTTGTAGGCTCCTACCGAATTCAGCCCTTCGTCAGCGGCAAATTTTAAAATCGTGATGATTTTTTCTAGGCGCGCCCGAATTTTTGGATTTAAATCGGGCTTTTTTAGAATGTCTTCTACTGGCTCTCGAGCGTTTAAAAGTCGCAGTTGACCCAAGGCTTGCTTTGTTGAATAGCACCGACAAAATAAGAGCAACGGTAATGCAAAGAAATATTTTTTCAAATGCTTAAAGTCCTAATAGAGATCTCTACATTTTCACCTGCAATATCGATTGTTTCAAACTTTTCAGCAGCAGACTGTGTAAAAGATCCTACGCAAAGCGTTTCGGCATAAATATAATCTTTAAATTGAGCGAAAAAACTCTGAATTTGTTCTGAGGCTTTTAAGTTGATTTCAATGCGGTCGCTTACTTCAAGTCCTAAATCCTTGCGGAGATTTTGAATGCGGTTCACAAGCTCGCGCGCCATACCTTCGGCTATTAATTCTTGCGTCAAAGTTGTGTCGAGAAGAATCGTCACATTGGCACTGCAACCAATAAGGCGAGCGTCTTTAGAGGTTCTGGTTATTAAAAAATCTTCTTCATTTAACTCAGCACCAGCAATTTTTACGGAACCAATAGTCCCAAGTTTCGAAAGTAAATCTGAAATTAATTCTTGGCTTTGAGAGAGAACTTCTAATTCTTTTTTCACAATATTTACAGTCGACCCTAATTTTTTGCCTAAAGTTTTTAAATTTGGTTTTAATGTTAAATTTACAAACTGAGTTTCGTTAGTTGCAAAATCAATCTGTTTTAAATTCAATTCCGAACACAATAAATCTTTGGCAGAAAGAATCGACTGCTTATCGGCTGGATTGCGGGTCAGAACCAATATACTTGCTAACGGCTGCCTTGTTTTAAGTTGGTATTGCGCCCGTAAACTTCGACCTAATTCAACGACGCGGCGAACAAGTTGCATTTTTTCTTCAAGTTTTTTATCCACTGAATTTTTATCGACGACCGGGTAATCAGCTAGATGAACGCTGTGATTCTCCGAAGCCACGACTCCATCGCAAAGATTTAAGTAAATTCTTTCAGAAATAAACGGCGCGAAAGGCGCCAAAACTTTTGCAAAGGTAATTAATGTATAAGTCAAAGTCTCGTAAGCACTGACTGAATCGTTAGAGATTTTTTTAGTGGATTCAGTCCAAAACCGCCGCCGACTTAACCTTATATACCAATTGGTTAAATCATCTATAAATTCTAATAGCACCGGAACGACCGCATAAAGATGATAATCGATCATGGCAGCGTCGATCTTTTCGATGGCCGAATGAAGTTTTGAAAGAACCCAGGTGTCTAGTTCATTTTGCGATTTCGGTATCTCGCCAGCCAGTAAATCTGCGCTTGGATTCCAACCGTCTGCATGGGCGTAGGTTGTTAAAAAGCTATGGGCATTCCACAAAGGAAGCAAAACTGCACGCACGGTTTCAACTACACCTTTATCGGTAAAAACCAAATCTTCTGCCCGCAAGATCGGTGAATTAAACATGTAAAGTCTTGCAGCATCGGCGCCGAATTTTTCTAAAAGTTCACCAGGTGGTGTGTAATTTCTGTGGCGTTTGGACATTTTGCGGCCGGTTTCATCCAAAATAACACCATTTACAATGACATTTTTAAATGCTGGACGGTCAAAAAGGGCTGTTGACAGAACACTTAACGTATAAAACCAACCGCGTGTTTGGTCCAAACCTTCGGCGATAAAATCTGCCGGAAAATTATTTTCAAAACGTTCTTTATTTTCGAACGGATAGTGAATCTGCGCATAAGGCATAGATCCTGATTCAAACCAACAATCAAAAACTTCACTTACCCGGCGCATTATTCCTTTACCGGATTTTGCCGGAAAAGTTATGTCGTCGACAAATTCTTTATGAAGATCGTTAAGTTTAACACCCGAGCGGGTCTCCAATTCCTGGCTGCTTGCAAAAACTTCTATTTCGTCATTGTTAATATCATTCACCCAAATTGGAAGCGGAGTGCCCCAATAACGATTTCGGCTAATGGCCCAATCTCGGGCGTTTTCTAGCCATTTCCCCATCCGGCCGTCTTTTAGGTGGCCTGGCACCCAATTGATTTTTTGGTTATTCGCAATAAGCTGAGGCGCGATCTTTTCAACGGAAACATACCAAGCCGGAATAGCTCGGTATATCAATGGCGTGTCTGTTCGCTCGCAAAAAGGGTAGGTGTGATCTATGGTGTCATGTTTAAAAACTTTATTTTGGGCCTTTAAATCGCGGATAATATCTTTGTCTGCGTCTTTGACAAACTGTCCTGCGTATTCAGGCACAAGTTTTGTAAAACATCCGTCTTCATCGAGTGGATCAACAAAAGAAATCCCGGCGGCCTTGCAAATTCTAAAATCGTCTTCGCCAAACGCAGGAGCCTGATGCACAACACCCGTACCATCTTCTGTTGACACGTAGTTGTCCGTTAAAACACGAAAAGAATTTGGTTTATCTTTGAAATAAGTAAAAAGCGGTTGGTATTTTTTCTCGCTTAAATCTGTGCCTTTTAACTCTGCTAAAATTTCGTATTTTTTATTTTTAAACATCGCTTCGACCCGAGCTTTGGCGAGGTAATAAACTTCTTTTGTTTCTAGATCTTGCAATTTTACGTAATCGATTTCGGGCCCTACACAAAGAGCTAGATTGGAAACCAGTGTCCAAGGAGTTGTGGTCCACGCTAAAATAAAAGCATTCTCGTCTAAAAGCTTAAACTTAACGGTAAGAGCTGGATCTTGGGTCATTTTGTAATTTTGATTCGCCTCAAAATTTGACACAACAGCAGTAAGTCGCGGTGAGTAGGCAACAACTTTAAAGCCGCGGTAGACAAGATTTTTCTTGTGCAACTGGGAAAAAACCCACCATACCGATTCCATAAAAGATAAATCCATGGTCCGGTATTGATTATCCCAGTCAACCCAACGCCCGAGGCGGGTAATTGTTTTTTCCCATTCTTCGGCGTAATGCATAACAGAATCGCGGCACCGCCGATTAAACTCCGCAACACCAACTTCCATAATGGCTTTGCGTCCTTTCAAACCATCGCGTTTTTCGATTTCGTATTCTACAGGTACACCATGGCAATCCCAACCAAAACGACGCTCTACGTAATAACCTTTCATGTTCCAGTAACGGGGCACTGAATCTTTAATCGCGTTAGCTAAAATATGCCCGTAATGTGGAAGTCCGTTGGCAAAAGGCGGACCATCGTAAAACACAAATTCCTTTTTTTGTTTTGCACGCTGGGAATTTGATTTCTCAAAAGTTTTTTCTAATTTCCATTTTTTTAGCATTTCATTGTCCAAGTCAGGAAAATGAACAGCAGGCTTTACAGGTTTCATAAACGGCTCTTTTCAATCACTTTGCGGGATGTGGTCTGTCAACTTATTAGACAATCGGAAAGGCTTGAGTTTAAAGAATAATTCAGTAATTTCCAAATGTTAAATTGAAAATCCCAGCCGGCACAAGTCTTGCTCTAATTAGGTTTAGATAATCAAGGACTTAAAGCCAAGTGTGTATGTTAACTAGAAAAACTATGTGTTTATACGTGCTTAGCGCGGCGCTTGTTCCAGCGCATGCATTAGCTCAAGATGCGGCGCCTTTGCTGCCTAATACTTTACCTCGCTTTGAAACCAGGCCTTTGACTCGAGAAGACCGCGTCGAAATTCATCCTGTGCAAACCTCCAGTCGACTGGAAAATCAAATTCTAACGGGCGCCAGTCAGTCTTTGCAAAGGCTCACAAACGACCGCGCGCACTGGCAAACCGTTGCCAACTTTATCGCTGATTCAACCCCGAGTGAAACCCTTGTAAGCTTGCGGATGGCCGCCATCAGTCAAGATCCTTATTCGCAAAAAAATAACACTTATGAAATTAAAAATCAGATTACTAATCAGTACTCAAAAAATACCCAAGACCATTTTAAAGATTTACCGTTACTGCAAAAATATAAGTCCGGGTTCCAATACCAACTGAATTTTACAGACGATAAAAAAATCGACCAACCTGTTCGAAAGCCTGCGAACTATGGACTTTTAATTGAAGATATCACCCCGGTTAAAGCTGCCGATATTGCCACGATGGGTGCCGTAGATTACAAATCAGAATCTCGTCAAGCTAACGTTCGTTATACAATTGGACCGCTTAATGAGACTGATAGCACGTGGACTAAAGTTGATGAAAATATGACTGATTCATCGGACGAAGGACCAAACTTTTTGGTGAGAAATTTCAACGCGCCATCGCCAAATATGCGCTTTGATTTTTTGCCAGGTTCTGCAGGCGGCGTGCCGGGAACTGCCGGTTCAAAATTAGCATTGACGCAAGTTGAAGGACTTTTTCGTAATGAACTCACCACGGCAAATGGAGAAAATCCACAGAAAACAAACCAAATGATAAAATTTCCAATTTACAGAGCCCTATGCGTGATTGAAAATTACGAAAACGCAAAAATTCTCACCCAAACGACCTACGGTGGTCTTTTGGTAAACGACGGAATGCCAAATTTATCTCTCACCAAAAATCACATTGCAGATACCTGGCGAAGCGATTTGGCATGGACTAAAAATGTACATACATTTAAAGCTGCCGCGGAAATGACTCCGTCTTGGAAGCCTGGAAATAAAACCTTGCAAGAAGGCGAGCGCTATACGATTGAATACTCGCGACCGATATAAAAAAAGAATCTTTTAAGATATAATACTTTCCTAAACTGTAATAAAATACTAACACCTAAGTTCCTTAAAAGATTTCAGATAGGATTATTTATGCCCCTAAACTCCAGACTCGTTTACACATTTTTACTGACATCTTGTTTTACTCCTGCCAAAGAGCGGCAAATCAACGAAGAAATTTTTACGGTGCAAACACGCCTTTTGGCTTTGGAGGGTAATGTTAACGACGCTAGTAAAAACGGCACCCAAAAAATCGCGTCGACAAGTACAGAGATCGAACGTCTGAGCCAAGAGCTTAAAAAGGTCCAAGGGGATCTTGATTCTCTAAAAATCGGCGTACAAACCGGTCATCTGCCAGGTGTACCCGAAACTCCCGATTCCATGGGTTCAAAAATCGACTCTTTGGGAAAAAGAGTCGAAGCTATGGAAGCCAAACTCGATGAGTTTTTGCAGGCTTTTGAAAAATCAGGAATCATGAAAAAATCCGACAAAAAAGGTGCCTCGGATAAAGGTTCTTCGAATTTAAAAGAGCTACAAATTGCCTTTGATCACAAAAAATATTCTGCTGTCATAGCAGACGCTTTCAAGGTTATTAAATCAACCAAAGGAATCGAAAAAGAACACGCCGCTTACCTGCAGGCTGAGAGTCTTTACAGGGCAGGCCGGGTGAAAGAAGCGGCTGTCAATTATGACGAGTTTTTAAAATCAAAACCCCACAAAAAATACCTTCCTTTTGCAAAATTGCGCTTAGGCGATAGTTTTAAAAGCATGGGTGATAAGGATGTGGCTAAAATTTATTACAAGGAATTGATTAAAGACTTTCCTGATAGTGCCGAAGCCAAAAAAGCCAAAGGACAACTTAGTCATTTAAATGCCTTACCTAAAGAAAATTCATCTGAAATTAAGCCCGTGGAAAAAGATCCGCAAACTTTACTTCAGAGAAAAAAATCCATTTATAATTTAATATGCTAATTCTTGGAATCGAATCCAGTTGTGACGATACGGCCGTAGCCGTTGTGGAAAATGGCGACAAAGTTCTGTCTTCCATTACCATAAGCCAATTTGCGGCACACAAGGAATTTGGCGGCGTAGTTCCCGAAATTGCATCACGCGAACATTTGAAAAATTCCCTAGAGGCGTTTTATCAAGCCACAGCTGGCATAAGCATGGAGAATTTCGACGCTATTGCCGTAACCCAAGGACCTGGACTTTTAGGGTCACTTTTAGTTGGGACTCTTTTTGCAAAAGGGCTTGCTTTAGGAATTCAGAAACCACTTATTCCGATTAATCATGTGCACGCGCATATTTTCAGTGTTTTTCTCGACCAAAATCTCGTACCTGAAAAAATTTTTCCAAGTTTGGCTTTGGTGGTCTCGGGCGGACATACGAATCTTTATTTTATGAAAAACGCCCAAAGTTTTGATTTGGTCGCGCACACCTTGGACGATGCCTGTGGCGAATGCTTTGATAAAGTGGCAAAGATGCTTGGACTAGCTTTTCCTGGCGGTCCTGAAATCGAAAAAAAGGCGGCAGATTTTCAACAAACGACTGCGCGAGAAGTTTTAAAGTTCCCCATTCCCAAAGTCAACCACGAGCATTTTTCATTTTCAGGTTTAAAAACATCGGTTTATTATTACATTAAGAAAAATCCAGATTTAAAAAATATTGTAGAAATTTGCCACGCATTTCAAGAAGCTGCTTTGATGCAAGTGGTTCAAAAAATCAAATATCACGTGGGCAAGCACTCCTTAAAATCAGTCATAGTTGCCGGTGGAGTGTCTGCCAATTTACGTTTTCAGCAATTATTTGCAGAACATATTTCACTGCCACTTTTTTTTCCGCAAAAAAAATACTGCTCCGATAATGGAGCCATGATTGCGGCAAACGCTTATTTTTCACCTGAAGTAGCTGTTAAGAATTGGGATGTTTTTGCGCGTTATCCATTTGAAAAATATTTAAATACAGAACATTGAAAAATGAAACTGATCAAAAAAAAACGTTCTAAATCTAGCCTTCCCCAGAAACATTCTTTAGGACAAGTTTTTTTAAGAAATCAAATAAGTATCGACGAGATCGTGCGGATTATCGACGAAACTAAAAGCACAAGACTGCTGGAAGTTGGGCCAGGTGAAGGCGTTTTAACTTTAAACTTGGCTAAACAAAGACACGTTACGGCAATTGAGAAAGACCACCGATTTGCTTTGATGTTACAGTTAAAAAATATTCCCACTTTGAAGATTATCGAGGCTGATTTTCTAGATTTTGATTTGCAAAGTTGGCTTCAAGAATCTATGGAACCAACGTCTGTTGTCGGCAATATTCCTTACAATATTTCAACGCCACTTCTGATGAAAATTATTCCGGTGATTCATCTGCTTGAAGATGCTGTTTTTATGGTGCAAAAAGAATTTGCCGACCGGGTTTCTGCACCTTGTGGCGGCAAAAATTACGGAAGTCTTTCAGTCTTTTGTGCTCTTCGATGTAAAATCGAAATATTGTTGCAAGTGAGTCGAAACGACTTTTCGCCGGTGCCGCAGGTTGACAGCTCGGTTATTCGCATTCAAAAAATCCCTGAAAGATTATCTGCTGAAATATTACAGGCCACAGAAAAATTAACTCGGCATGTATTTACTCAGAGGCGTAAAAAACTTTCGAATTCTATGAAACCATTTTTAAATAACGCAAAAACGCTTGAAGGTGCTCCCGTTGACTTTAATAAAAGACCCGAAGAACTAAGTCCCGCAGAGTTTGTAACCCTTGCCCAGTGGCTTTTTTTGTAAAGAATTGTTAAGATAAAAGAAACTCATCCGAAAAGTTTCAATGAATAAAATTTGCCTGACAATTCTTTTGACAATTACAAATTTGGCACTTGCTTATTCCGAAGATGTCGACGGTTATTTTACCGCTTTGTCGGCGCTAAATCGCTACAGTCCACTTGATGGAGCCGGGTCCCATGGAGGCCTTGGGGCTCAAGTTGGGGCTGGTGCGGGAGTTACAAATGTCAGTAGTAATTCGCGCCTATTGGAAGAGCAGCTTTCTTATGCTCAGTCAGCTTCCATTTCTGAAGAAAAGCAAATTTATCAGCCCAAGTTTTATGTTCTTAAAGGAATTTACGCACCCGTGGATGTTGGAGCAACGTATTCTATTTTGGAAACAAGAAAAATTTCACAACTTATGGGTCACGTTCAATGGACTGTTTTTGAAAGCTTTCAGTTGCCCGCATTAGCGCTGCGACTGCATTACGGCAAGTTGATGGGGCTTTATTCTTCGGATTTTTCTTCCACTGGATTAGATGCGGTCGCAAGTTACGGATTGCTGCGTTATTTTACATTTTACGCAAGTCTTGGGGTGCAAAAAAACTACGGGGCTCTGCGAGTCAGTAAAGATCAACCCAGTGCCTACATTTTGCAAGGCTCGGGTAATGACTTAGAGGAAACCTACCAGAGTTTGCAAATTTCAAAACTTGCGGGGCTCCATGTTCAAGTTATGCCAGCGTTTGCTGTTGCTGTATTAGAAGGCCAAGAATCTGCCAACGGCCTACGCAGTTATTTGTTTAAACTAGGATTTGGGCTGTAGAATTTATTTTTTCTTGGCTTCTGCTTTAGATTCACCTTTAGAATCAACTGCTATAGCTGTCATGGTGTATTCGATGGTGACTTTGCTCCCAACTTTTAATTCACCGGTTACTTTGGTAGCGGAGTCACGCTGGATTTCCCATTTTTCCTTGCCTTTTTGCACAACGATTTTGGTATCAGAAACTTCTAATACCGGTCCTGTGACCTGGTAGGTTTTGCCAGCTGCAAATGACAAAGTGCTCAGTAAGCTAAGAGTTAAAAAAAATTGAGGAAAGATTTTCATGATGTACCTTTTTGCTAAAAATTAATAAGACCGATTCTGTCGATTATATGGTTGGCCAGGGGAGACTCGAACTCCCGACCTCAGCCTTATCAGGGCTGCGCTCTAACCAACTGAGCTACTAGCCAATTACCTTCAGTGGCCTTTGACTATAAATTTAGGTCCACTTTAAAGTCAAGGCACAGTTTACTATATGATTTAGTTTTGGTTCTTATGCTGCAGATACTGCGTTTTTCGACTGAGCATTCATAAGCATAACTTGATAGGTATTTTATTAACATAGCACGGCTCTCAACAGAAGATAAAATCTGACTGCACAACTGGATGCAATTTTTCTGCGCGGGTAATGCTTTCTTAAATTACTGCGTCAACTTCTGTTCAAGTCTTTTGCATTTGCCTTCTCTTTGACTTAAGCCCTGCACATGATCGTGATCTTACTCTGGAGGTATTGCCTTGAACGACCTACCTAAGCCACGAAAAACTTGATGTGTATCAAAGTTTCTTGCTTTATCTGCAATGGATCTCAATAGTCTCAATGTTATCAAAACTTTGTATGAAAAGGTTAACGGCAAACGCCTCCGGGCGACGATCACGATCACGCGAAAAACTTAAGGCAACGAAAAGCCAAATGCCAAAGGCTTGAAGAGACGTCGACTCAGTAATCTCATAAAACTTAACCCGCGCAGAAAAATTTCCTCCTTCACAACTTTTCGGCCACAAACAATACTCTAGCCGACTGTTATATATTGTCTTTCCGTGTCTGTGGCAAAACTAATTTTTTTAAGATAACGTTTACCGCGAACACCAGGAGACTTCAAATGTACAGATTTTCACTTTTTTTATGTTTGCTACGTACCATATCGTCCCCAGCTGAGACCCTTTCAGTTATGACTTTTAACGTTGAGAATCTTTTCGATGCGGAAGACGACCCCCAGAAAAGCGACGAAACTTTTCTGCCGATTGCCAAAAAAAATGGCAAAGAGCATCTTTTGCGCTGCGGGGCCATAAAACAAAAATTTTACCAAAAAGACTGTACGGACCTTGATTGGACTGACAAGGTCATTGACGTTAAAATGGAACATCTCGCCAAAACTATTCTGCAAGTAAATAATGGCAAAGGCCCGGATCTGGTAACCTTAGCCGAAGTTGAAAATATTGAAATCCTCGAAAGATTCCGCCGAAAATATCTCGAAAAATCCGGCTTCAAACATTCGATTCTTATCGAAGGAAACGACAAGCGGGGCATCGACGTGGCCATGCTTTCAAAACTCGACTTAGTGGGTAAACCTAAACTCCACGACATCATATTCCGGAGGCACCGTAAAAAAGGCACGGAAAGAGGAATTTTAGAGGCTTCTTTTAAACTTCCAGATGGCAAAGTACTCACGGCTTTTGCGGTGCACCTTCTCGCACCGTCAAATCCGACCATCCGACGAACTTTTGCATTGGAAGAGCTCAATGAAATAGCCAAAACAGTGCCGGCTGAAAATCTCATTATTGCCGCAGGGGATTTTAATATCACCTTCCCCGAAAATCGCAGAAGAAAAATTTTAGAAACCTACATCAAACCAGACTGGATTGTTGCCCATGAAAGTTTAACCGCAAAGTCGCGCTGTCTGAAATGTATAGGAACGCATTACACCGCATCAAAACACGAATGGTCTTTTTTCGATATGATCCTGTTATACCGAAAGAGTTTCGGCGACAAAAAAGCAACCTGGCAGTTGCGTGCCGATTCCGTTCGCATTCCTACGGATTATAAAGAGCAATTGCATGCAGATGGCAGTCCAAATTCTTTTGACCCAAAAACTTCAACCGGGGTATCAGATCACCTGCCGCTTTTTTTGCAGCTCGAGACCAAGTAACATTATTTAAATATATGCTCTATATTCACATCAACATCGTCGGCGTCTGATTTTTTATACGAACTTAACGTTGCCTCCGCAATGGTATTCTGACAGGCATCCTTAACAGACACATCAATTCCAGGTGTCAAAACACTTTGAAACCATTTCCCACCGCCGTCTGCCCCTATGTCAATTAATGTACAATTGCGTTTTTGATTATCTGAGGTTACTGGGATTTTAAAGTTAAACGTTCCTTTTTTGCCGGTGCCAGCCGTGAAAGTTCCGATGGCAGTGATTGCCGGCGTGCAGACAAGACTTGCAGTAACCGGACCTGCTGGAATGTCCTCAGGAAAAACCACCGGAAAATCCACCGCGCACCCCGCAGCTGCAGGCGGCAACTTCTTTTTAGATGTGGCCTGAAAATTCACAATTCCAATCAGTTGTCCGAGCGAGTCTTCGCGCAAAGACACGTTTTTTGCCATAAAATAAACCCCGGCATCGCCTACAAATTCATCTTCGGGATCGGGAGTGGGGGAGTAAACTCTGACCAGGCACTTCTCGTTTTTTTTAACATTGGCTGCTTGAAGTTTTATAACTCCGCCACTGTCAGGAGCCGTCCCCGAAGTCGCCTCGGCGCAAGATTTTACCTGCAACTCTGCTGCCTTAGGATACTTGTTAGCCTCCGGTAACCCCGTTGTTTTTAAGATGATTGCCCGGGTCATTGGATCATCGGTGGTTTGACGTGCCGATTTACAGCCTGAAACCAATAAAGCGCACAATAAAATTTTTTTCATAAATGTTTTACTTTCTTTCGTTGCTTGAGATGGTATTACTTTTACCGTATCATAAGCTTTGCGTTTTGACAAAATTGGTAAAAAAATAAAATGCACGATAAAGATGGTAATTTGACATGGTTTTGGGACAAACTAAACCTTCATTTAGAAAAAAGTCAGCTTAAGCAAACGCAGCAAAGAAAAGACATTGTCGAATATTTCCTGCAACATGGAAAACACGTGGATGCCGAACAGCTTTATGTGAAAATGCGTCAAGATGGTTTTCATATTGGGTTGGCAACCATCTATCGCACGTTAAACTTATTAACCGAAGCCGGACTTCTTGAGCAAAAATCTTTTACGGACGGTAAATCTCAGTTTGAAATTCAAGATCCTGACAATCATCACGATCACTTAATGTGTCTCGATTGCGGTCGGGTTCTGGAGTTTGAAAATGTCGAAATTGAAGATTTGAAAATTAAGCTTGCCCGCGACCAAGGCTTTAAATTAGAGCGTCATACTTTAGATCTCTTCGGACGCTGTCACAAAAAACCCAATTGCGAATATTTTAAAATTCCGGTTTAGGTTCTCGTGTTATTAAATCCGTCAGAGCTTCTTTAATAGACTTTTTTTCATGCAATACTCGGTAAACTTCGTCGATAATTGGAGTCGCAATTTTAAGTCTTTTGGCTAAATCATATGCGGCTTTTGATGTGGAGTAACCCTCCGCAATCGACCCCATGGATTTCAATATGTCTTCGATGCCTTCGCCTTGCCCGAGGCGCAGTCCCAGCATAAAGTTGCGACTTTTTTCCGACGAACAGGTTAAAAATAAATCCCCTACACCGCTTAGACCCATAAATGTAACTGGCTTGGCTCCAAGTTTTCGACCGATGCACATCATTTCATTTAAGCCACGCGTGATTAAGGCGGCTCGAGAATTCATCTGAAATCCCATACCTTGGGCAGCTCCAGAACCAATGGCGATAACGTTTTTTAAAGCTCCGGCTAACTGTAAACCAAGCGTATCTCGTGAACTGTAAACCCTAAAATGCGGTGCATGGAAAATCGTTTGTGCTTGGGTAACGTTTTTTTCTAACTTGCCTGCGATCGTTACAGCGGTGGGAAGTTTTTGAGCAATCTCACTGGCAAAACTTGGTCCGGACAAAAAAACCGCTCGCCGCGCAATCACCGAACCACATACGTCTTTGATAATTTGCTGGGGGAGTTTTAACGATCCCACTTCTATGCCTTTTGCCGCGCAAACCAATAGGTGATGACGTTTTAAGAAACTTTTTAGCGGCGAAAGAACTTCGCGCATCGCTTGCGTTGACGCCACAAAAACCACGGCTGTTAAATTTATAAAATTTTCTGAACTGATTGTATTGATTGCCTTTAGACTTGGGTGTAATCTTAATTGGCTTAGGTATTTCGGATTTTTTTTGTGTGTGTTTATGGAATGAACAATTTCCTTTGAGCGCGCGTAGATTTCAACATGATGTCCGAGTTCTGCAAGGTGTTGCGCAAGGCATGTCCCAAAATGACCCGCCCCAAGCACAAGAATTTTTTGGGCCGATGGTTGGATGTTTGAGGTTAATTTTTTGTGATTTTTTGGTAGGCTTTTTTTCATGAATCCATACGTTCCCGTAATTTTAGCGGTTGGCTTCGGAGTGACTCTTGGCGCTATTTTAAGTGCTATGGCGTACTTTTTAGGCCCAAAACATTACCGCAAAGAAAAGTATGACCCCTACGAGTGCGGTGTTCCTAAGGTAACAGATGCACAAGAAAAAATGAGCGTTAAATTTTATTTGACTGGCTTACTTTTTATTTTGTTTGATATCGAAGGGATTTTTTTATTTTTATGGGCTAAAGTTTTTAATCAGCTTGGTTGGTTCGGTCTAATCGAAATAATAGTCTTTCTCATTGTTCTAGGTATTGGTTATATTTATGTTTTACGACGCGGAGCGCTTGAATGGGATTGACGAATCTTCCTCCACTCGGATTTGAATTATCACAAGAGCTTCTGATTCAATTTGTTGCCACTCTGGTAAAATTTGGGTTGATTGCTGCCATTTGTATAAACGTGCCACCAATTATGGTTTGGGCCGAACGCCGAATACCTGCCTATATGCAGAGGCGAAAAGGGCCTAACCGAGTTGGATTGTTTAAATTTCGCCTGTATGGATTAATGCAGTCTCTTGCCGACGCCGTAAAACTGATATTTAAAGAAGAAGTTGTGCCCACTGGTGCTGCTAAAGCCTTTTATCATATAGCTCCGATATTCAGTGTATTTCCTGCCATCACAATTGCTATGTGCATTCCGTTTGCTCCGGATTTAAACTTATTTGGCCAGGTGATTCCATTAAGTGTTATTCGCGTCGATGTGGGATTTTTATTTATTTTGGCAATATCTAGCCTTGGAGTTTATGGCTTCACCATTGCGGGTTGGGCGAGTAATAACAAATACTCTCTGCTTGGTGGCCTTAGAGCTTCCGCGCAAATGATTTCCTATGAAATCCCATTGGGTCTGTCACTTGTACCGATTGTCTTGATTTATAATAGTCTGGATCTACACATCATTGTCGAAAAACAAAGTGGCCTCTGGGGTGTGTTTTTATCACCAGTAAGTTTTTTATTATTTCTTATTTGTATGTTTGCAGAAACTAATCGCGCTCCTTTTGATTTGGCGGAATCAGAGGCCGAACTGGTTGCAGGATTTCACACAGAATACAATTCCGCAAAATTTGCTGCATTCTTCCTGGCTGAATATGTGGCAATGTTTGTTTTAAGTTGTTTATGTGCCACGGTTTTTTTTGGCGGGTGGCAAATTCCATTTTTTGATATTAGAACAATTGACCAGATGGTGGGATTTCCAGGCCTAAGCTCCCTGGTAGGTTTTGGTGTGCTAATGATAAAAGCGGGATTTTTTTTGTTTGTCTACATCTGGGTGCGTTGGACTGTGCCGCGATTTCGCTACGACCAGCTTATGGCGTTGGGCTGGAAATTTATGATCCCAGCCGGTGTTCTAAATATCTTATTTACCTCAGTCGTTCTGGCTTTTAAGAGATTTCCATGATTCATCATATCGTTTTCCATACCCTAGCCGCCCTTATTACTCTGGCTTCTTTGCTTGTGGTTCTGTCCACCAACGCCGTTAAAAGTGCATTATTTTTAGTTTTAGATTTGTTTCTTTTGGCAGCGTTATATGCCTCGATGGATGCGCATTTTGTGGCGGCAATTCAGATTTTAGTTTACGCAGGTGCGATTACAGTTTTGTTTGTTTTTGTGATCATGCTTTTAAATTTAAAAGCAGACAAAGAGAAATCCTTTGCCTTTTCTCCAGTCGAAGGCACGTCAATTGTATTGATGGTGATTGGTTTTATTATTGCGAGTGCACTTATTTTTCGCGGCGAGATCCCGTCTCTTGGCTCGAACCAATTAACATCTTTAGAGATTGAAAAACTCGGCGGAAATACCCAAGTTGTGGCGTTACGTTTAATGACTAAATACATTTGGCCATTTGAAATAGCATCGTTTTTAATTCTTTTAGCAATTGTTGCAAGTATTGTGATTGCCAAAAAAGACCACCCGAAAAAAGCGAGTAATATTTAACTTATGGAACGTGCTGTTTTTGAAATGTTAAAAAATCCCGTACCAACGGAATTTTATTTTGTGCTGGCACTGATGATATTTTCCATCGGACTTGTGGGCGTGATGACAAAGCGTAATTTAATTTTTATGCTGATGTCAGTGGAACTTATGTTAAACGCGGTCAATGTTGTTTTTGTGGCTGGAGCCAAAAACCTAAACGATATTGATGGACATATTATGACATTATTTGTGATTACAGTTGCGGCTTGCGAAGCTGCTGTTGGTTTAGCGATGGTTATCAGTATTTTTAGAAAATATGGTACCGTGCAAGTTGATTTCTTACGCATATTGAGAGGTTAAAGGCGAGACTTTATGACAACTCTTTGGCTTACAATACTGTGTCCTCTTATCGGCGCAATTACCAACGGTCTATTTTTACGTAAAGCTTCAAAAACCGTGTCTCATTTAGTTGGCGTGACAGCCATGGCCGTAGCTTTTGGTTCGGCATTAGTTACTTTCTGGCAGTTCTATCAGAATGATTTTCAGTCGCAAACTTTTTTTGGTTTTGACTGGATTTCGGCAGGAAGTTTTAATGCGCCATTTAAAATTGTTTTAGATCGGCTTTCAGCATTGATGATGCTTGTGGTAACCGGGATTGGAACCTTGATTCATATTTATGCTGGCGGTTACATGCATGAAGAAGAGAAGACCTACCGCTTTTTTACGTATTTGAATTTATTTGTTTTTATGATGATGATGCTTGTTTTAGGCGATAATCTTCTTGTGATGTTTGTCGGCTGGGAAGGCGTAGGGCTTTGTAGTTATCTGCTCATTGGCTATTGGTTCGAAGACGATGCCAATGCTGCAGCCGGAATGAAAGCTTTTATTGCAAACCGAATCGGTGATATTGGATTTTTGCTGGGAATATTTTTGACTTACAAGTACTTCGGAACGGTTTCTTTCACGGAGCTGCGCGAGATATTTTCCGCTGGCACAATCGATTCAATAAAATTAACTGCAACCCTGTGGATTACAATTTGTTTATTTTTTGGAGCCACGGGAAAATCCGCGCAAATACCACTTTATGTGTGGCTCCCGGATGCAATGGCTGGCCCTACTCCCGTCTCGGCTTTAATCCATGCGGCAACAATGGTAACAGCGGGTGTCTACATGATGACCCGATTAAATTTTATGTTTTATTTATCGCCTTTAACAATGGACATCATTGCTTTTATCGGAGGTCTGACGGCTTTTTTCGCCGCAACTATCGCTATCGTACAAACCGATATCAAAAAAGTTTTGGCTTATTCCACGGTTTCTCAACTTGGTTATATGGTTATGGCGGTAGGTTGCGGCGGTTTTTCGGCTGGGGTTTTTCATTTGTTAACTCACGCTTGTTTTAAAGCCTTGTTATTTTTAGGCGCGGGAAGCGTCATTGTTGCCATGCATCACAAGCAAAATATGTTTGAAATGGGTGGGCTCAAAAAATACATGCCCATCACACATATTGTTATGCTCGTTGCGGTTTTGGCGATCATTGGTTTTCCAGGTCTATCCGGATTTTTTTCCAAAGATGAAATTCTCTGGAAGGCCTATTTGGCAAAAGGTTTACCGTTTTGGGGACTGGGTGTTGTGACGGCAGGATTTACAGCATTTTATATGGTGCGGTTATTATGTCTGACTTTTTATGGCCCAAATCGTAGCGATCACCACACACAAGAGCATCTGCACGAGACCAGTGTTGTCATGTGGGGTCCTTTAGTAGTGCTCGCGATTTTGAGTGCCACAATTGGTTATTTAGGTGTTCCACATATTCTTGGCGGTCATAATTTATTTGAACATTATTTAGAACCGATTATTCTGATACCAAAACAAATGGAAGAACATTGGAATTTTTTAAACGTCGAACATGCGGCGTCAATGGAATTTGGCCTAATGGGTGCCTCAATTTTGGTGGTATTTCTAGCCGCAAGCTTTGCCATTTATCTTTACGCTTCGGGACCAAGACCCGTACTAACCCAATGGAAGACAAAATTTCACGGCGTCTACGATACGCTTTACAATAAATACTTTGTTGATGAAGGGTATTTTGCCGCGATTATAACCCCACTTCATGAAATGGCTGGTTTTTTATGGCAATTTATCGATGTTCAGATTGTTGACGGAATAGTTAATGGTGTCGGGCATTTCTTCAGGTTTTTTGCTGCGCTGGCAAGCTTTAAAATGAGCGGAAGTGTACAAAGGCATGCGACTATATTGGTTGCCGGCCTTGTTTGTCTTTTATTTTTATTAATTTTTTAAAAGTTGAGTTTATGGAATTTTTGAATCACTATCTTTTAACTCTTCTGACTTTTTTACCGCTCGCAGCGGCTGGGATTATAGCTTGCTTTGGCGATGTGAAATTTGCTAAGTGGTTTTCTTTGATCATTAGCTTTGTCTGTTTTGCGTTGGCCCTAAACATGTGGTTTTACTTTGATGGTAGTTCGTCAAATGTACAATTCTTAGAGTCCTATATTTGGATTCCAGAACTCGGTGTAAAGTATATTGTTGGAGTCGATGGAATTAGCCTTCTCTTAGTCGTGCTAACCTGTTTTTTAACACCATTGATATTTATTAGCCAATGGCATGTCACCGAAGAAAGACAGCGCGGTTTACTGGCATTAATGCTGGTTTTGCAAAGTGGGATGTTAGGATCGCTTGTTGCCTTGGATTTGGTGTTCTTTTATTTCTTTTGGGAAGCCATGCTGATACCGATGTATTTTATTATCGGTTTATGGGGTGGAAAACGCCGAATATATGCAACCACAAAGTTTGTCCTTTACACCGTCTTTGGATCTTTACTTATGCTAGTGGCAGCGCTGGCATTATATTTTGCGCACTACGAGCAAATGCAAGTTTACTCGACTAGTTTGTTTGATCTGTACCACGTGAAATTATCTCTATCTCAACAACTCTGGATGTTTGGCGCCTTTGGTTTGGCATTTGCCATCAAAGTTCCTATGTGGCCTTTTCACACGTGGCTCCCCGATGCCCACGTGGAGGCTCCGACAGTTGGCTCCGTTATTCTTGCGGGTGTCTTGTTAAAACTCGGAACTTACGGCCTTCTACGATTTGGAGTACCGCTATTTCCTGAGGCCGTGCAGCATTTTGCGCCGGTTATTATGTTTCTCGGGGTAGTGGGAATTATTTACGGAGCACTTACAGCTTGGGTGCAACAAGATGCCAAAAAAATGGTGGCCTATTCCTCGGTCTCACACCTAGGTTTTGTAATTTTAGGCTGCTTTGCCATTAACTTAGATGGGGAATTTAGCTTGGAAGCCCTGACCGGCGCCAATTATCAAATGATTAATCACGGAATATCAACCGGCGCTTTATTTTTTCTGGTGGGCTGCATCTACGAAAGACGTCACACTCGAATGCTTTCAGATTTTGGTGGATTGGCCAAAAATATGCCATGGTTTGCGACTTTTTTGATAATTACCATGTTAAGTTCTGTTGGATTGCCCGGAACAGGCGGCTTTGTAGGGGAATTTCTAATTTTAATCGGTGCATTTAAAACTTCTGCAATTGTAGGCCTGTTTGCCTCCTTAGGAGTCTTGTTAGGAGCTATTTATATGCTCACGTTATGCCGCAAGGTGTTGTTTGGGCCTTTAGACAAAGTCGAAAATCAAGAGTTAAAAGATTTATCGACTCAGGAATTTATATATTTAACACCGCTGGTTATTTTGTGTGTGGTGATGGGCATTTTTCCGAATTTCTTTCTTGCAAAAAGCCGTGTAGCTATTGAAAATCTGGCGAAAAACTACGCGCACTATGAGCTTAATTTTGTTCAAAACGAAAAAGCAACCTTAAAAATTCTAGTGAGAAAATAATACCCATGGCGACCTTTGACATTCCTAATTTCAGTAAAGAATTTTATTCGGCAGCGAGTCCGATTTTTATATTATTCATCGGTTCACTAATTACTTTAATGTTTGGAGTAAGCAAATCCGCGTGCAGCCCAAAGACATCTTTTGTTACTTCAGTTGGGACTATTATTCTTGCTTTGGCTGCACTTATCTCCAACGCCACCAACGACAATATGGCAATTAACTCTTATCTATCTGGGAGTTTTGTATCGGGCTCTGCTACGTTATTCGCAAGCACTTTAATTCTTATTTTAGCACTCGCTACGGTTTTTGTTTTTTGGGATCATTACACCAAACTAAAATTTTTCCGGGGAGAGATTCAAAGTCTTTTTTTAATGGTTGTAGCCGGAATGCTTGTCATGGCTTCTGCTGACGAGCTAATTTCTGTTTTCGTAGGATTAGAGCTGGCCTCTATCGGAACCTATACGTTGATTGGTTATATTGCGCCAAATCGATTCTCTGTTGAAGGGGCGGTAAAGTACTTTATTTTAGGCTCTGTAGCTGCGGCGATTTTGCTGATGGGTTTTGGATTTTTATACGCATCCACTGGGAGTCTTGCAATTTTTGATATTTTAAACGGATTTTCCAAACTGACAGATCACGCTTGGTATAAGTTGGGCTTATTATTTACACTTGTCGGCTTAAGTTTTAAATTAGCCCTGATGCCTTTTCATCGTTGGGCGCCAGATGCCTATGAGAGTGCGCCAACGCCATTAACAGCTTTTATGGCGACGGCCATGAAGGTTATGATTCTTACAACTTTCCTGCGAATTTTTGCGGCGGCGCCCGGACACATTGGAAGTACCGCTTTGCCCATCATGCTTTTTATGGCCGCAATTAGTATTATTGCTGGAAACACCATGGCTCTCGTGCAAGTCAGCCTAAAAAGAATGCTGGCCTACTCGTCGATTGCGCACAGTGGTTACATGGCCATTGCACTTTGCGCTGCATTTGAAGGTGGCGGACAGGCAGCTGTTAGCGCAGTTTTTTTGTATTTGATTTCATACAGCATCGTCACAATTGGAAGTTTTGCGATTTTGGCTTGGTTTGAAACTGAGGAAATTACAAATATCACCTTAGATGATCTCAATCAACTTTATCATAAGCACCCAAAAGCTAGTTTAAGTTTAGCGGTGTTTTTATTTAGTCTTGCGGGTATGCCGCCTGCGGCTGGTTTTATGTCAAAATTTCTTATATTTAGTTCGGCGATTTCTAAAGGTCTTGTCGGCATTACCATTATCGCTGCCGTCGGTTCCACCGTTGCCCTTTATTATTATTTGCGCGTTATCGTTCGAATGTTTATGTCAAAGCCCGTTCAGTCTTTTCAGTTGAGCGAACCGAAACGTAGTTTTTCAATTCAATTTATAGTTGGCTTTTGCGTGTTTGCAACTCTTGCCCTGGGAACAGTTTTACCTCAGCGCTCGATCGAATTCGTGAAAGCCATGGCTTCCGAGCTGGTTAAAGGTTAATTTTTATCGAATTTTTTTTTGCTCAAAAACTCCTAGTTTATACATTACCTGTATAGCGAAATATTGCCCATTTGACTGGGATTGCGGCTGACAAAAAATATACATCTGGCTTAAAAAAATCCCCAATGCTAATTCCTCGAGAGTCAACTTAATTAGGAATTCAAGTTATGCGATTTTTAAAATTCAGTGTTATTTTTTACTTGGTTAGCTGCGGTCAAAATCAGAACGACAGTTCGCTAAGTACTGTCGCCTCATCGTCGTTTGTTATCGTGCCAACGCATTCTGCCATTTCAAACGATTGTAGCAGCGAGATTTCAACGTCTTACGCTAGTAATGGTGCAGCTCTGTCGGCTCAAGCAGCGTGTGTGGCGAAATTGCCCGATAGTTTTGGATCTGACAATTCCTGTGCCGTTTTTCCAGATACTTGTATGAAAATTTTGAAAATGGGCATTCCTCCAGGCACTAAAATACCGAATGAGTTTTCTGAAAAAGCCGACGCGGAAAAAGACGCTGGCTGTCAGGGTAAAAAATGGAACGACCAAAAAGATCCCTCCGTTACGAACAAACATATTACTGACGCATACGCTAGGCAGTATTTATCTAACCCTGATGTTTTCAAATGGTCCGGCCTTGCAGCACTTGCGTCCAACACCGTTGGTGTCGGCCTAAAAGTTCCAAATGATGCGTTAAAATCTTTCCTCTCTCAAGGAAATCAAGCCGTTTTTAATGATATTCACTGGCAGCAAAGAGTGTACGCCGACAAAAAACTGGACGGTTTAAAATTCTTTAAAGAGACTGGCGCTCTAAATTCAGCTAGGTATAACGCATGGGAGAAGATTGACAGCGGACATCGTGCCAAAGATCAGTTGCAAGTTTGGGAAGGCAACAATGAACTTTTACGTATTGAGCAAAAGGATACGCTTCAGCCTTTGTATGATAAATATAAAGACAAATTGAAGGGAGTTTCGTTTGTAGCATATTCTCCCGTTCCTGGATCGTTTAGTCCTTTTCAGTCTACCAACCCAGGCGGGGATATAACCGAGTTCGAGCAGCGTTGGACTTGGATACAGAAAAGTATTTTGCCCGACTGGAAAAAGCTGGAAGCAACAGATAGCGAGAAAATAAAGAAGGAATTTGAGGAAATGGCCAAAAACAAAAAAGATTCCTGCAAATGACAATTGCAGGCGGATTAATTGGATTTTTAGCCTTTAGTCTTTTATTGAGCGCCAAATCAGACTCGAAATTAACCGACCTTTATGAAGTCTATTTTTATAAATCCACCACGGCTTCAAAAGATTTAAAATGGAAAAAAGATAAAGATGGAGATTTATTTACATTTAGAAGCATTGAAAATCAAAAACACAAGTTAAAGATCATCTTTGACGATGGCAACTTCCTTATAGTGCCATCTGTGTTATCCCTCATTATGCAGGAGAAAGGAATCGTTACAAGTATCGATATCTGGCCTTTTCAAGACGCATATGAACCAGACCGAACCGTTGTTGAGCTAAATCATTATCTTAATGAACGAGTGTTCGGCCTGTCACGGTCCGTAGTAAATCAATTCGCAAAAACAATTCATCGAAACATCATCATCAGTAATCATGTGGAACGAGCTGTGGTGAACGGAAAAAACTCGTCACTAGAAATTGGTTTTAAGTACGACTTGACTCAACCTTTAGAGGGGCCAAAATTGTATTTTCCGATATTGTATTTTTACAAAGAGACTCACCAGTAAATTCCCATTACCGCATAATTCAAAGTAGTCACTAGCCTAAGAAGCTGTTTTTAAGCCAGAGTCGATTGTAGTGCCAAGCCACTTGCTGATAATTATTCCCAAATTTTTTGCGGTTATAGGTTTTGAAATATAACCATTCATACCCGCTTGAATACACCGGTCGCTGTCTTCCTTCATCGCATTAGCAGTCATTGCTAAAATAAGGATATTATTACAACCCAGGGTTTTACTCGCGCGTATAAGTCGAGTTGATTCATAACCATCCATCTCCGGCATCTGACAGTCCATGAGAATTAAGTCATAGGGGATATCCCTGAGGGCATCTAAAACTCCTCGGCCGTTAGCTACAACATCGGCGCGGTAGCCAAGCTTCTCCAGCATTTTTACCGTGATGATTTGATTGACGACGTTATCTTCGGCAACCAAAATTCTTTTTCGTTTAGCGTTTGAATCAGTGGTTTGAATAACAATATCTTGCTCCAGGTCCACTTCTAATGATGCTTTTCCAATCCTAAATGCCGCCGTAAACCAGAACATCGATCCCTGGTTTTCTGTGCTCTCCACGCCAATGCTACCACCCATTAACTCTACAAGTTTTTTACTTATTGAAAGCCCAAGACCACTACCTCCAAAACGCCGAGCGGTTGAAGAGTCAACCTGGGAAAATATCTGAAACATTCTACTCATGACATTTTTCGGTATACCAAAGCCAGAATCCCGAACTTCACAGCGCAGCCGGATCGCATCCGCGGTCTGACTTTCACAGGTTAAACGGAGTTTAACATACCCATTAGGTGTAAATTTAATAGCGTTGCTTATGAGGTTATTAAGAACCTGACGCAGTCGTCCAGGGTCACCCTTTAGGTATAATGGCAGATTGTCAGCGACTTCAGCAGTAAGTGTTAAACCCTTCTTTTCGGCCAGAAAAGCAAACGCTTTGACTGTGTGTCTAATCGTTGATTTAAAATCAAAATTGATTTCCTCAAATTCAAGCCTTCCTGCCTCAACTTTAGAGAAGTCTAAAATGTCGTTAATCAACGTCAATAAAGAATCTGCAGATCTGCGAATGGTTTCCGCGTAGTCTCGTTGTTCGGGATTTAATTGCGTATCTAAAATAAGTCCGGTCATACCTATCACGCCGTTGATTGGTGTTCGAATCTCATGTGACATGTTTGCTAGAAATTCCGATTTTAGCTTGGCCGCTTCATGAGCTGCTTTCTCGCTGATTGCAAGCCGTTCAGAAATAAGTTCAGCTGATTTCAACTGCGACTCAGCCTTTCTTCTGTCCGAAATATCTAAAACATAACAAATTCCGCCGTCTAAAACGCCCTCAATTTTTCCAGCGCCCAATAGAACCGGTACGCGCGTCCCGTCTTTGCGAATGTATTCTTTTTCGATCGGCTTAGAAACTCCAGTATCCTCAATTTGTTTTAATTCAACATCTATTAAAGCCAGATAATCTGGCGGCGTCATGTCGCGGTATCTTAATTTGCCCGCATTTAAATCGTCTCGAGAATAGCCCACCATATTTAAAAACGCATCGTTGGCGTCCATGATTTCCCCGTTGGTATTCCAAAAAAAAATCCCAAACATATTGGACGAGACTATACTTTTAAATTTCTGTTCACTTTTTTGAATGGCGGCGGTGGTTGTTTTGTGGTCATTTATATCTGTATTGGTCCCAAACCAATTTATAATTTCACCCACGTCATTTCGAACAGGCACTACTCGTGTTAAAAACCAGCGAAAAGCCCCGTCGGCTGCGCGAATAGGAAACTCCATATCAAATGGCTCGCCAGTGCGAATGGAGTACTGCCACCGTTCAAGAACGCTTGGAAGCAGCTCTTGATCATGAACGCTTTTCCAGCCCCAACCCTCCATGTCTGCAGGTGTAGTGCCCGTGTAATCATACCACCGCTGATTGTACCAATAAATAAATCCGTCGCTGTGTGCGATCCATGATAGTTGGGGAATCGATTCGGCCAGATGCCTGAAATTAGCTTCGCTCTGCTTAGTTGCCTGTTCTTGAATGGTAATGACTGAAGCGATCGCATTAGAAACTTGCCCCACAAGAAGCGAGTAGAAATTTTGGTAATTATCGTCGAGCGCGCGCCGCGAATTAATCCCCAAGACCAGAACGCCGATGGGTTCCAATTCGCCTGGCTTGGTAACCGGCATAATCAGAACTTGCCGAACAGGCTCATTCCAAGTTGCACCGATGATCGTTTCGAATTTTTTGGACTGAAGTTCGACTACCTTTGGTTTTTTTGAGCGGATGACTTCTGCAATATCAAGTAGGTCTGAAGCTGCACCCAGCGCGAAATCTTCCGGACAAATAGCGTGATCGGACTTTACTCCAAAGGCAGCTTCCCGTTTAGCCGCAGTTTTGTCTGCATTAAAGGAGTAGAAAATTCCGAACGGAATATCATTCGGACTGGTCGCGATGCTTTCAGCGGCTAGCCGGTAAACGTTTTCTACACTTGTGGCCGAAGCGATGTGAGAGGATATATTTTGGAGTAATCGAGTTCTTCGTTCGTTTAGTACGCGATAAGTTGTTTCTATACAGATATTTATGAGGCCTTCCACCTTTCCGTTCAGTCCTCTTGCAGGGCTAAGGTTAAAACTAAAAAAACATTCCTCCAGATAACCTGAGCGATTTAGAGCAAAGTGGGAGTCTTCAAACCAGACGCTTTCCCCAGTTTCGCAGATTCCCCGCATAATAGGACCCAGAGAATCCCAAACTTCAGCCCAAACCACCGACGCCTTTTGTCCCAAGGCGAGGGGATGTTTATCTCCTGGGATTTGGCGAAAGCTTTCGTTGTAGATTAAATTAAAGTCGGGTCCCCAGTAGAGGGCGTAAGGAACTTTTGAAGACAGGCAAGTACCAAGTGAAACATTAAGACTCTGCGACCAGATATCAGTTGCGCCAAGTTCCGTTTTGGCCCAGTCTTTAATTACGCAAAAACTCAAGTATTTCGCCCTTGCCTTGGAATATTTCTGGGCATGGGGGGGCGTTTTGTTTTGAATCTTTCTCTTTCATAGCTAAAGTTCTCTCCTAGGCGTGTATCGGGCGACCTGATTAAAAATTAAATGAATTTAAGTAATTCAAGACTGGAGGTGTGTCAGCGAACGCTTAGTGTTTTGTATCGGCAGCTTCCGAGGTACCAGATATTGCTCTCAAGTTTGTTAAAATTTATCACGCGTACAAATTAAGCCATTTTCAGGGTTTTGGGTGACGCAGAGAGCTATTCTTTAACAATTCCTTTTGCGACTATTTAGGATAACGTAGAAAGACAACGGCCGAATGCCATTGCACGTACCAGTTGCTTTCGCGACTGGTGCTATTTACTTTCGTCGGAAATCTTTACACCGCGCACCGCGAGAGCTCGGATTTTTGTAATTACCTCTTCGCCGACACCGATAAAATTTGCCTGAACATTGTATTTTCCAAATGAGATTTTTTTGCAGCTCGTTACGCGGCAATGAAATGGCGAAGGAAGACCTGAAGCATTGGATAGCATCGCACAACTTAATTCGATCTTATAATTCATCTCAAAAGCTGCCGAACTTTGCAATTCCATTCCGACCTCAGATACTGTCAAAATTATTAAATCCGGTTCAATAGGAGTGCTACCTAATTTTGCTTTTAATGTTGTGGAAATTTTTTGATATTGATCCACCGCATTACCCAGCTGAAACAAGCTATTAATTTTTGCAATGAGTGCATCAGGATAAATAGGCTTAACCATAAAATCATTGACACCTTGCTGAATTGCCTTGACCACGGTTTCTCGATCTCTTTTCCCTGAGATGATACAAACCTTGAAGTCTCTCAGCTTGCGAATATCTGTAAGCTTTTCAAGAAGTTCAATGCCACTAATATCGGGCAAAAGAAGATCGAGCAATATAAGCTTAATCTCGGAATCGGCCATGATTTTTTCGTACGCCTCGAGTCCATTCTGAGCTTCGTCGCAGGGAAAATTATTTTCTTTCAGTGTTCGGATTAAGACAAGCCTCATATCTGGGCTATCGTCGACGACCAAAACTTTTATTTTATTCATGTCTTTACCTCAGATTTCAGTAGAAAATCTTTTAGTTCTAAAACCAGCAACTGAATCAAACTATTTAGGTGTGTAATGTGATCTTCTGAAATTGTCGAAATATCACCACCGCATGCTTTGTCTTCAACTTCCTCGGCGAGATCAGAAATTTTTTGTGCTCCAAAAAGCGCTACGGAACTTTTCAGGCTATGCGCTAAACGTTCGATGTTAGAAATATCCAAACTTTTAAGTGCAATAGTAAGATCCGCAATTTTATTTTCAGCCTGCTCGATAAATAATTGTGCAAGTTTGGTTTTAATTTCCATACTTGCGCCAGTGCAAAGATCAAAAATAGTGTGATTGATAATTGTTTCTTTCATGGAATTTTATTCCACAACGCCAAAATAGATTTACCCAGGGACAGAGGATCAAACGGCTTAGATAATACATCGAGTGCACCATAAGATTTGAATTTTTCAACGTCCGGTCCTTGCACTTTGGCGGTAAGAAATATAACAGGGATATTTCGAGATACTTCCAAATTCCTTAATTCTTTTAAAGTTGTAGGCCCGTCCATCCCCGGCATCATGGCATCGAGCAGAATTAAATCCGGATTAATACTTGCTACTTTTAGTAAGGCTTCCATGCCCGAACTGCATATTTCCACTTCAAAACCAGCGATATCTTCTAGAGCAAGTTTCGCTACGATTTGAATGTCTATCTCATCTTCAACGTACATGATTTTTTTAAGTTTTTTGATATTCATTTTTAATTCCTTATGCAGGTAATTTGACGTTTTGATTTTTTATTCCTAAAAGTCGAGAGACTTGCGTAAAAAGCTGGCTGTTGCTGGTGCGCGATTTTACAAGAATACAGTCTACGACATTTAGCCTTGTATCGTTAATTTCAAAGGCCGAGAAAACTATGATTTTACACTCCGGTAAGCGATCTTTAATAAGCCAAATAAGATCCAAGGCCGAACCGTCAGGAAGTTTGAGGTCAAGAACAGCGAGATCAAAATGCTTTTCCGCAAGCTTTTGTCTGGCATCGTAAATATCTACGGCCGAGGTGACTTCACAGGAACTTCCCACTATATTTGTCACAATCTTTGCCACGTCGCAATCGTCTTCCACATGCAAGACTTTTGGAATAAGTAGAATACTTTTTGACGACTCAAAGGAATGCGTTTTTTTTATTGCTGGATTAACCAAATGTTCTTCGGAATGAAGTGGCAGTTCAAAAATAAACTTCGTGCCTTTTCCTACTTCAGATTCGAACCAGATTCGGCCTTGCAATTTTTCAATAATTGCACGGCTGATGTTTAAACCTAAACCGGTTCCGTCTTTCTGCCGCGTATCAGAGGAGTCGGCCTGGGTAAATTTTCCGAAAATGCGCGTCTTAAATTCTTCGGGAATTCCTGGGCCAAAATCTTGAATCCAGATGTGAACGCTCGATTCATATTCTTTAGCGCCGATTTCAATGTTGGCCCCCTCTGGTGAAAATTTTGCAGCGTTGGACAATAAATTCGCAAAAACTTGCATCAAACGGTCTTGATCGCCGTTGATCTGTGAATGCGGAATATTTCCGATAACTTTAAATTTGACTTTGTACTTTTCTGCGAACGATGCATGGGCTTCCACTGCTTCGTAAACCACATCATTCAAATCGATATTGACGTTATTAAATGTCATTCCACCCGACTCAATTTTTTCAATATCTAAAATATCGTTGATAAGACGAGATAGGCGTTCGCTATTACTGTGGGCAATATCTATAAGCATTTTTGCTTTAGTCGAAACTTCACCCATTGCTCCCGACGCTACCAATCCAAGTGATCCTCTTATGGAAGTCAGTGGCGTTCTTAGCTCGTGACTTACGATAGAAATAAATTCATTTTTTAAATGTTCAATTTTTTTGCGTTCTGTTATGTCTACAATAAATGCTGTAAAAATTGTTGTATTCGAAAGCTTAACCGGCGCCACAGAAAGCTGAATAGGGAAACGCTCGCCACTGCGCCGAATGGCCTCGACTTCAACCATTTTATTAAGAATGGGACCGTGACCAGTAGCTTCGTAGTGCTGCATTCCATTTTGATGCCCTTGGCGAAGATCAGCGGGAATGATTGTTTCACTCATTTTTTTGCCAAGGATTTCTTCTTTTGTCCAACCAAACATTGTTTCCGCATGCTTGTTCCAATCCACAAATTTTCCCTCTCGATCAATACTGATAATAGATCCCAACGCAGAATTAAATATCGCCTTAAATCTAGCTTCGCTATTTAAAATCGCAACGTTGACTAAATTTTCTTCGCGCGCCCGATCTTCGCTTAGTTGAGCTCGCTTTCTATCATCCACATCCGAACAGGTTGCTATCCACTTGATGATTTCGTTTTTTTCATTTTTCAAAGGAAACGTCCGTAAAAGGTGCCAGCGATACACTTCATCTGCACGCCTAAGACGCAAAATATTGTCGAATAATTTTCCCGAGGCACACGCTTCTTGCCATTGTTTCAAAGCA
This sequence comes from bacterium, assembly GCA_043757325.1. Taxonomy (GTDB): domain Bacteria; phylum Bdellovibrionota_B; class Oligoflexia; order Oligoflexales; family RGVZ01; genus JAYVPO01. The sequence continues at coordinate 28,535 of JAYVPO010000124.1, read as the reverse complement.
ACTTCGACTTCATCTGCGTGAAAATCAGAGAAATTGAAATTCTGCCTCTGCATGTCTTTTAACGTTTTTCCAGTATAACTGGTCCACAATTGGTTGACGTAGGTAACACTTCCTTCCGGTGAAATCGCAAACATAAGTTGGGGCAATTTTTCATTAACTTCTTGCAAATGCTTGTCGGATAGAAGTTTAGCACTATCAGAGTCTATTCTTTGGATATCTGCGTCGTGAATAATAGCGGCATTACGCCAAATTATTATTGAAAATAAGACAATATTACCCATGATTTTTAAAACGGCACCGAAGTTTTCATCAAATAAACCTAGGTTTATTCCCTTGTATTGCAACCAGTGAACAAAAGCCGGAATACAGACGGCTGGAACAAGCAACCTTCTTGCTGTACGCCCACCTAAACCTTCGGCTGTAATGATAGTCATCAATCCTTTATGGGGATGAATAAAAAGAAATCCTATACAACTCACCACAAAAAGCGCGACAGTGTGGAGTGGCATCCGGATATAAAAAGGGATTCCAAATGAATTATTAATCCCAAAAAAATAGTTCAACATCGCCTGGATTGAGATAATGAGAATAATAAAATACATTGCCTGACCGACTCGGTGTAATTTATTTTTGGAAAAATTTAAAAATGCTCCTATACTCAGTAAGCAAAAACAGAGTCCGGTTACGGGTGCAAGTCGTCCTGGCTGGAAGGCCGTATATTTGCTGATATCTCGATCCACAAACAAGAGCTCATCAATCCCAAAATCTATATTCCAAAGGTATTCCGCTAAAGTTAAAACACAAATTAGGAGCACTCCAGCTAAAGCAGAAAATCCGATTAATTTTTTGGTTTGCGAAACATCATCGAAACGCAAACAAAACAGAGCGACTGAAACAAGTCCAAAGCAAATAGCCGCGTTAGGCTTCATCGATAAAAAGCCTGGCAAAACGGACTTTAGGATAGCTATGTTAAATTGCCATCCCATTAACACCAAAAGGGCAACAACCCCGGTAGTTATCGAACATGTTAAAACAATTTTTTGTTTATCGGATTTAAAATCTAGTACCATGAAATACCTGTGACGGATCGTCCTTTAATGCTTTCTGTATCGGTTGTTTGGACGATATTTTAAGAAGAACACGTTCTTATTTCTTTGAGTATTTGCAAAAAACGGGTGATATTGTTCGCACTTTAAGATAGATACTTAGGACTTCTAAGATAGTTTTAAATCAGGAATGCAAATGGTGAAGCAGGAAGATACGAGCGGCAAATTTGTTGTGAGTAGCGATAAAAGCCGACTACAAGTCGAAGTTGTAGAAAGACGGCGTTTTATATCTATATTTAAAGATAATGTTTGAAAACGGAACATTAAAGTTTTCTGCCGAAAAAAACATTCGGCGTTTTTTTGTTGCGCCTATGGTGGGAATTAGTCACGTTGTTTTTCGTGAATTAATTAGGTCGTATTGTCCAATGAGTAAAACACCTTTTTTATTCACCGAAATGCTTAGTACAAGAAGATTACCCAGCGAAAAATTACAGCAGATTTCAGAACTTAAAACAGCTCCTGGTGAATCCCAGCTCATTCCGCAGTTATTAGGGAATGAAGAAAAATTTATCGCTCCATCGATTCAAAAACTTATGCCTTTAAACCCTTCTGGCTTTGACATAAATATGGGCTGCCCTATGTCTCATATTTTAAAGCACAATTGGGGCGTGCGGCTCATGGGCGATACGGACTATGCTAGCAAAGTTGTAGCAATGACTAAAAAACATTCGCCAGTTCCGGTCGGTGTAAAATTGCGAGCCAGTACAACCGCAGAGATCGAATTTGAAAAATTAGATTTATTCACACAAGCTTTGGAGGATTCTGGAGCTGACTGGATAACCATTCATGCACGCACAGCAGTCCAAAAACACGCAGGCACCGCAAGGTGGGATATTGCTTCGGAAATAGCAGCAAGGAGAAAAATTCCGGTCATCGTAAATGGCGATATTCAAACAGTTGATGATATTTTACAACTACACAGATCATCTCAGTGTGCGGGAATTATGGTTGCGCGTGGTGCTATTGCGAGGCCGTGGATTTTTTGGCAATTAGCGTACAAGTTAAAACAAACAGACTTAATTCCACCATTAAGTCCCGTCGAAGAATCGAAAGAGTATTGCAATGCTTGTTTAAGATTTCTGGATATCGGATTGCATTATTTTTCGTATGAGGAGCTTTTACCAAAATTTCATTTTTTTGTGGCGCTTAGTTCTAAGTGGTTTTTTTTCGGGCATAGTTTTTGGAAGGCCACATTAAAGCATCAATCTCTTACAGAATTGCAAGCCGTGATTAGGCATTATCGAGACGAAGTGCACTTTCCTATGTACGAAAGAATTTATTTAACCTAAGTATTAGAGAACAGAAAATTGACGCAAATTTAAGGGAATAAAATTTATGTATTACGAAGTAACAATCGCACATTTTGCAAAGATATTGAAGAATCTGTCTATGATTTTAGATAAGGCGGCTCATTTTGCCGAGACAAAGAAATTCGATTCTGAGGTTTTGTTAAACTCTAGGCTTGCGCCTGATCAATTTCCGCTAACAAAACAAATTCAAATTGCTTGCGATACCGCAAAACTTTGTGCGTCCCGTGTGACGGGAAAAGATGCTCCGTCACATCCAGATACCGAGAAAACTTTGGTCGAACTAAAATCACGAATCGAAAGTGTTGTCGATTATTTAGGGACTTTTTCGAGCAAGGATTTTACAGAGACAAAAGAACGCCGTATTTCTCAGCCGCGCTGGGAAGGTCAGTATTTGATGGGAGATGAATTTATCATCGAACATGCGATTCCGAATTTCTACTTTCACATAACAACTGCTTATGCAATTTTAAGGCATAACGGAGTCGATGTTGGCAAAAAAGATTATCTTGGAAAAATGCCGTTTAAAAAATAATTTTTTTCAAAAAAAAACCGTGTTCACTACCAAAAATGAACACGGCGGCTATGCCAACACTCGAAATTTAGTCTTCTAAAATCACCTCGCAGTCGATTGAATGATCAATTTTTTGTTTATTCCAAATACCTTTAATGACACCTTCATTGTGCGCAGAATCGGAGGTGTCTTTTAAAATTTTAACGTGGATTGGTTTTTCCTCACCGCCGACTTGGAATTCTAAAAATTTCCTAGAATCTTTCAGTTGGCATTCAACGTCTTTCCATTTTTTTACTTCTGTTCCCTCGGTGCTGGTTCCGAGTTTACAGAGTTTCTTTTTTTTCAAATTACTTTGATAGTAAAAAGACAACTCGACTTTCGCCTCGGTAGCATCCACTGGTGTACAGCGTACAACATGGGCTTTCAGAGGGTGGGCGTGGGTGGCACCTGCGACAAGCAATCCAAAACAGCTTGCGGCAATGTGACTTCTGTAGTTTCTCATAAAAAATCTCCTTTAAAATGTTTAGAACTACACCTTATGAAAATTTCTGAGCTGTTGCAAAAGACCTCAAAAGACATGAGCTTATTTTAAAAACTCCTCGAAATACTCGAGCAACAATAATTGTATAAAAATTGTGTCGTCACGAATAAAAAAATAATCGTAACATCACCTGTTACAAAAAATATCCATCAAGTGTCTTAATTGGTAAGGTGATTTAAAAAAGGGTTCAATCATCAAATTTAGATTTTAAATTTTCTCAGTGTAAAGAATGCCTTGTTCCGATTGAATATAAAATCGTCATCGTGGGCATGGGCGGTCTCGGTTATCGGCTTTTTAGGATAAACAAGGGATCACTATGTTAATTTTCGAGAAGTAAAAATTCACCAAAGTTCGATTGAATTTTTGAACGAATTATCTGTGTAGTTACAAAAATGGCTCAACTAACCGCAGACGTCCACGTTTATCGCACAGGACCACGCCGACTTGAACCACAACGGTCACCTTTCAAAAAAATGAATCTTCTTAAAGTTAGCACTTAAGTACCGTTGGACCGCTCGGATATTCGAGGAGAAAATTGTTTTTAACCCAGACAATTTTCTCGGGTGTCTTCAAATCAAGGTAAGCTCGGGAAAGATCATTTGGAATCTCTGACCACTTCACTTCTACGGCCCAATTTTTTGGTGAAAAAAAATCGACTTCTCCTTTTTTATTGGAAAAGTATCCGAAACGTTTAAATGTCGAATGCAGCTGATTAAAAGCCGTCATCTCGGCCAATGATTCGAAGGAAGACTTAGCATCGTTTTAAGCCAGCAACTCTTCCCGACTTGCCTAGGTCCGCGAATGATATAAAGACCGGGCGCTGTAATTAGAAACGGAAATGGCCTTTGGAAAGGCATGCTTTTCATTCCCAGAAGCTGTTTATCTTGGTCTTCCCAACCTGTTTTTTCCCAAAAGTTTTGAATAGTTATACACCATAAATCAATCTGTCAATCGTTCAAGCAAATTTGGTCAATGAAAAGATCCAAACTGGTCAATGACAAAATCAAGTAGCAACCAGATCTCTCCAAAAGGTGGGTGTCCCCATTACAACTAAAATCGCTTGATGTCGGTGGCATCGTTTGGATTTGTTAATACAATTATCTCAGCTGCTGATCCGTCGAAGTATTTGGCAATTTCAGTATTAATAATCGGTTCAAAACCTTTTTCAAAATTAATTGGAAAGAGTTTTATGCCATAAAACTTTAAATAATACTGATTTATTTTCTCTACCGCATTTAGAATCACACTCGTTTTCTGAGGAGGCGCTTTCAAAACTTCTATCACATCTTTTGCTTTGCCTCCGCGCGCAAGCTCTTCCAAAGTATTAAGTGGGTATTCAAGATGCGAAAGAATGGAATAAGAATTGTCGGTGTCAAAACCTTTTTTGGATCCAACAACAATCGGAGGAATAATTTTTTGATTGCCATTGGATTTCTCTGCTAATTGCCAGGCATACATCCATGTGTCTAAAGTTTTCTCCGAAAAACACGAGGTATTTAAAACAAAAAGCGAATTTTTTTTCAGCTTAAAACGGTCTTTTAATAATTTACTAACATCTTCTAAATTTAGATATGTTAAATCCACAATTTCCGTTGCGCTTGGAGTAGGCGGGAAATAAGCAGTAAAATCAATATTGGTAGGCTTACCTGTGATTTGATTTAGGACAGCTTTTCGAGCGGTGACTTTATAACCTTCCTTGGTCCCAAGCAGAAAATTATCAATGCGAAGTCCGTGAGTGACGGGAATAAGCACATCCGCCGAAGCAGCCGCCGCAAGAAAATCCGTCTTTAAATCAGTTACTTTTTTAATCTGACTCAACGTATAACCTTTTGCATTCAAATACAAAAAAGCAAAAGTTCGCAGTTGATGTCCCATTTCATTTACTAATCCAATTGTCGAAACAGCGCGCAAGTTTTCACTCAATTGCACTTCCGGAATATCTGTCGGAGTTGTGTTGGACGAGCTTTTCTCGACTTTAACGTTGTAATTTAATTTGCCGCATTCAAATGAGACGTGTTTCGAACGAGGATAATTGTTGATGTCAAAAAAATAAGTCGAGTAAAAATCATCTCCATAAGATTTACTTTTCACACCTTCTAAATTTACTTCAAATTGCGGCTCGTAGCAAAAAAGCAATTGTCTTGATTCCAACGGATTCTTATTTTTAAAAATCACAAGACCATAATTTTTTAAGTCAGAATCAGAGATGACGGCTCCCATTCTTTTGCGCAGCGCAACGCTTAGAAAAGATTTGAGTTCCAGCGTATTGATTTGGTACGGATTTTTTGATTCTTCAAGAGTATCGTACTGTAAATCGCGTAAAATGCGATTTTTTTGTAATGAGGCAATCAAATCTATAGGCTCGATACGACTTCTGGGATCATCTGTATTTGTATCCACCGAAAGAAAAGTTTGCTGTTCTTTTGAAAGACCGAGAAATAGTTCCAGAAAGGGTTTTTCTGTCCGTTTATAGAGGGTTAAAATGAAAGCCAATTGTCTCGTTTTTTCTTCGACCTCGGTATCGAGAAATTCAACCATCCCGGTTATTCCGTTGTAACGAACACTTCCGCTCGGAATTTTAAATTCTTCCAGTATTGCGAAAGCTTCTTTCGGAGTAAAGATAAAAGGGGTTAAAAATAAAAGTGATCTGGTGGACGTGTAAGTTCGGAGTTCTGAACTTTTTGGGAATTCGTTTTTGAGAAGCTGCGTTTTTAAATAATTATTTTCTTCAGTATTAAGTCTGTCGATTGCTTGAATCACTCCTAGCATGAACTCTTGGCCAGCAAATTTTTGCAGCTCGCTATGAAAAACTGCAGCCTTGTTCAGAAAAAAATCTTGCAGATCTACTGGCATGGTTTGACCTGGAATCCAAACGCTTTTCATTTTGATTGCAGCCCGAATAAAATCCAAGGTTAGCTGGGAGGCTTTTGTAATGCTTTCAGGTTTTGGTTCGGGATCATTAAAATTGGCGTTTTGATTTAAAGAAGCTAGCGATTGAGTCGGCAAATTCTCTTTGCTACAGCCTAATATTAAAACCAATATCCCAAAAATATAGTCCATCTAATCCCCCGAAAAGATTGCAGTAAAACGCCTCTCGGAAAGTTTAGCACATTAATTTTTAACTTAGTAACGCTTAATATCTAGGGGATCGTTGAGATTTTTTAACACAAAAATGTCCTCGGAAGATCCGTCAAAATATTTTGCAATTTCGGTATTAATTACCGGTTCAAATCCTTTGTCAAAATTTATTGGAATTAATTTCACTCCGAAGAATTTAAGGTAATAATAATTAATTCGTTCCACAGCATTTAAAATGTAACTTGTTTTTTGCGGTGGCGCTTTTAAGATTTCTAAAACATCTTTTGACTTTCCGCCCCGTGCGATTTCTTCGAGTACATTTAATGGATATTCTAAATGAGACAAAATGGAATAAGAGTTATCGGTTTCAAAACCTTTTTTTGAGCCAACAATGATTGGAGCAAGAATAGTCTCCGGCCCGCTAAGTTTTGATGTCAAACGCCAGGCGTACATCCAAGTATCTAAAGTTTTTTCTGAAAAACACGATGTGTTCAAAACAAATAACGAATTGTTTTTCAATTTGGAGCGTTCCCATAGAAGCTTTACAACGTCTTCTGTCTGAATGTAGGCAGGCTCAAGTTTTGTGGCGTCTAGCTTTGTAGGTGGAATAAACGCCGTAAACTCAATATTACTAGGACGATTAGTTGTTTTATTAAGAACTGTTTTTCGGGCGGTGATTTTAAAAGCCTCTTTCGTACCAAGTAAAAAATTCTCAACTTTTAATCCATGAGTTACTGGAATTAATACATCAGCCGTGCGCGAACTTTCTAGGAACGATGCCTTTAAATCCGGAACCGGTTTAATTTGGCTTAAACGATAACCTTTGGCATTTAAATACATAAAAGCCATCGTGCGAAGCTCAATTCCCATTTCCTGAATCAATCCAATAGAACTAACGGCGCGAATAATGTCTCCCACTTGAATTTCGGGAATAACAATAGGAACGGCACTGCCTTGAGATTCTAACTGGACTTTATATTTTAATTTTCCACATTCGTATTCTAGGCTTTTTGCATTTTTAAATTCTTCTTCCGCGAGATTTGCTGAAAAAAAACTTCGCCCTGCAGACCTGGATGATACTTCCACGTCTTTTTTGACGACAAATGTTTTGTCGTAGCAAACCAAGAAGTGAAACGTCTTTAAATGATCGCGGTTTTTAAAAATCACCAGGCCATATTCTTTTAGATCAGACTCGGGCACTTCTACACCCATTTGGCGCCGCAAAGTTACACTTAAAAAAGATTTAAGTACTAAAGTATTAATATCGAATGGAATATCAAGATGATCAAAATTATCGGCCTTAAAAGTTGCAAGCAGTCGATGCTTTTGTTTTGAAGCCAAAAGATCCACCGGTTCAACACGGCTTGCTGGGTTGTCCGTATTGGTGTCCACACTTAAATAGTCTTGTTGCTTTTGCGGCAGCGCATGAAAAATTTGAGAAATGGATTTTCCCGGTCGATTGTATTTTTCCAAAATGAAAGCCAACTCGGTAACCTTATTCTCCGTTTCGGAGTCTAAAAATTCTACGAAGCCAGATACCCCGTTGTACCGAACATTTTTTTCATCCACAGTAAAGCCATTAAATATTTTGTAAACTTCATCTTCTGTGTAAATAACGGGCGAAAGAAAATGCAAATGGTTAAAAGCCGTAGTAAGCTGCAGGTTTTTTGCGCTGGGAAATTCCACAATCTGAAGGCCAGCTCGTAAAATAGTTTTTTCTTGAGGAGTCAATGCTGAAAGAGCTTGATCTAACATCCGCAGTTCATAGTTAGAGACTTTAAGTGCCGTCATTTGAGCTAAATACTGAGGTATGGTTGTTGAAATAAATTCGCTTAAATCTGGTGGATAAGAGTCTGGAGGTGTTCGCTTACTTTTTATTGCCAGAGCGGAGCGGATTAGACTGGTAGTTAATTTAGCTGCTTTTCCGATAGATTCTGGAGTCGGGTCTTGATCCGAGTAAAGAAAATTTGCTTTAGAATTTTCTTTAGGGCCGCAGGAAGTTAAAAGAAACCCAATAAAAACAAAGTATTTCATGCAAATTCCTCCCCAACAATAAAAAATCGCAGGAGATTTTAGTCTATCACAGACCTTCGCCTTGTCCACCCATTGGAGGTAAACTTAGATTTTCAGCGGGCTTGGAATCTTTTGTCAAACTCGAAAAAACAGTCTTACCAACTCGATAGTAAAATGCTGACTTCGAGTTTTTTAAAATGACTTTGTCTGGCCCTTCAGGATCTGACCAGCCGCTTATTTCTAAGATTGACTGATCTTTCATTTGCAAATTGATCTTATGCTGCGGCGCAGCTGCAAGTTTTTTCAAAACAGCTTCTTCCGGCTTTAACACCGCGTCGGCTTTGATGTGTTCCATATCCACGAGCAAAGTCCTTGCCGAAGTATCTTCTTTTGGTTCTTCGCCCTTCTTACCAGAAAATTTGCCATCCACAGCAAATTTCCCTGCGTCGGCTTCCAAGTACCAAGATTCATTCACGCGTTTAAATTTCTTGCCATCAACTTCCATAACCAAAACATTTGGTGACTGAAAATCAAAAACTTTTTTATTACGGAAATATTCAAGGTTCTTGTCGAGTTTAGTCTTGGTATCGTTACCAACTTTAAAAAGTCTTATCTGGGGGTCAAAAGCAGCGTAAATATTTTTATCGATTTCTCCAAAATAAAGACTGGTTTTGACCGCTTTTTGGTCGGTCCAGGTTAAGGATCCCAGATTGCTTTTCTTAAATTCTTGCAGTTTTTTTGAATCGGGAGAATCTAAAAATTCTTCGGCTTTCAAACTGTTAAAGTCACCTATAAAAGTGCCAACAACTTGCGAATCCGTGTCGAAATCTTTCTGTCCGTCCGCAGACCATTTATTGTCTGATTTTTTGAAGTTTAATGTTTCGGCTCTAGGCTTAGCGAAAGAAAACGCAGTAAGATCACTGACATTTATTTTGACAAATGATTTTTCACGGAAATCCTGCAATGTTTTTGCTAGTGAAGTGCCAATATACTGACTTCCGATATAGACTTTGTCGCTCAAGGAATTTGCCACGTAGGTGCTGTAGCCAACTGGGGCGTTTATTCCTATAAATACTTTGACACTAGACCCGCCTTTAGGAAAAATTTCTACGGTACGTACTGGTTTCTCTAGTCCAAACTTTTTCCAATCGGCTTTGCTTTCGCTTACTACTTGCTCGTACTTAAATTCTGCTACAGCTTTTAATAGACCTTCTACCGCCGCAGCATCTGCCTCAGCTTGTAATGGTGAAGAAATTTGCCAACGGTTATCGACTCGACTAATTGTGGCCTGGAAAGGCTTTTTGTCACTATCTTTCTTTGGAGCTTTTTCCGGGGTTTCACTACCTGAAGGAGAATCCTCTCCAGAAGTGGTGTAAATGATTTTTTCGGCCGAGGCTACATCAAACTTATAAAATAAATTTTCTTCTTTTTTCTTGGTTTCGTCTTGTTTTGTTTTCCATTCGTCCCAGGTCGCAAGTCCCCCCAAACCTAAAAGCACCACAACAAGTGGGATGACTTTTTTCAGTGTGGAATTCATGCTTGTCTCCTACGAACCCAGTAGATAATTCCTGCTACGAGAAACATAAACGGGTAGATAAAAGAAATAAGTCCTAGATTTAAGCTTGCAGATCCTTGTGCCATATTCAGAGTTGTTTTAGTTGGGTCTTTAGCGCGAATCGAAATAAAGTCATCATCTTGCAAAAGATAATTGATAATATTAACAACCATATCCCTATTTTCTCCGGCCGCAGCTCCTTGATTCGTAGCAAAAGAAGACGAACCCGTAACCACCATCCGAGTTTCTTTGCCGCTAGATTCTGATCCTTCGGCTGGTTTTTCGGCGGGTGCTTTTGCAAGTTTTCCATTGGCCACTGCAATAACCGGAAAAGGTGTACCGCTTTCAATGCGATCTTTTCCAATGCCACCTTGCAGGTCTTTTGGTGATTTAACATTTTTGACTTTGACAATTATGTTTGCCGTTTTTGCCACCATAGAAATTTTCATTTTATTTGGATTGTCGGTAACTTCAGTTAAAGACCTAGAATTAGGCATCAAAAGCGCAACTTGCGACTGTTTGGAAAAATCTTTGGTAATAGGGCTCATGGAATCAAAATCGGTAACAATCGCGTTGTTCTGGCCGATCAATTGAGCGCGGGGATCATTGGGACTTAAAATAAGTAAATCATCATTAAGTTTTACACCAAACTTTTGCAGACTCGCGCGTAAAGTTTCGGCTCCTACCATTGCATCGACCATAGCCAACACGGCCCCGCCGCGTAAAAGGTAATCTTCTAGGTATTTGGCTTCTTCTGGTTTGAGATCATATTTAGGTCCGGCTACAATTACCAAATCTGCATCGTCTGGAACTTTTGTTTGTTGAAGTAAGGATAATTCAGCCACGTCGTACTTGTTATTCTCAAACTCTGTAACCACGGCTTGATATCCAGTGGCTTCTTGGCCTTTAATTTGGCCTTCGCCGTGTCCTGTTGTGAAGTAAATTTTACGGGTTTTGCTTTTTAAAAGCTTAAGCAATGCATTAGTAATTTTTTCTTCAGTAAAAGTCGAAAGGCGATTTTCCTGAGTGCCTAACTTTAGAATGACCGTGTTGCCTGAAGTTATTTTGTCTGCCATCGCACGAGTGGGATCTTTTTTCAAATTGACATATTCTAGGTCGATTTTGGCATTTCTTTTTAAATACAAATCAAGCATATCACGAAATTTTCGCTCTTCCGCGTCATCTAAAAAATACGCTGTGCCTTTAACTTCGGCTTTTTGCTTATTGAGATTCTCGATCATTTTGACTGATTGGTCTGACAAGGTGTTCATTTTGTCCTTGGTAACATCAAAACTTTTATCAAATCGAGGTCGCGAGGTTAGTACTGCAATACCAACAATTATAGCGATTCCAAGCAGCAAAACAATCGATGAACTTGTACCGTATTTTGCGCCTTTTCGACCTAATAGACTCTTAAAACCTTTGAGATCAAGAAATACCCAAAGCCCAATAATTGCTGCGGCCAAACCCCAAGCCACATAAACTCCATTGGCGAAATTAGGGTTGGCTTTGCTGACCAAAGTGCCGATGGCTCCGACAAATAATGCTAAAAACGGTAAAAATAATAGTGATGGTTTCATAAAAAGCCTACCTCCAGCGTCTTGAATCTAAGGAAACATTTGTAAAAAATAAAAATAGCGCAGTAAAACAGATGAAATAGGCGGTATGGCCCACACTGATCACACCTTTGAAAAATTGATCGAGGTGATCGGTTGAAGCAAAGTATTTTAAAATGGTTTCAAAAATTCCACCGCCACTTAAATTTGGTGCAATCCAGTTTAGAATCAAAAGTAAAAAAAGCCCAAACATAGTAAATAAAAACGCCATAAATTGATTGGTTGTTGTCGAAGAAACCCAAATTCCAAAGGCGATTTGCGAACACATTAAAAGAAAAATTCCCAAGAACGAAACCAAAATAATACCCAGGTCTGGATTTCCGTAAACGACCGTAAAGAAGGGATAAACCGTTGCGGCAAGAAGGACCAAAGCCAACAGTCCGGCAGCAGCAAAAAATTTGCCTAAAACTATTTGCGTTGGTGTTACAGGAGAAGTTTGAAGGAGCCTGATGGTGTTGTTTTTTTGTTCTTCAGAGAAGGATGCCATCGTCACGGCGGGGACTATTAAAATTAAAATAAAATGCACATTCGAAAATAATGCTCGCAGTAATTGCTCTAAGGTCGGAGCCGTGCCGCCTTGCATGGGCGCGCGTTGCGCCATATCCATAAACATATTTACAAAGTTATGAAAAAACACACCAATAAAAATAAGAAAAAACCAAAAAATGGCCGCGCCTTTTGGTGAGGTAAAGTAGCTGCGCAAGTCTCTTCCTGCGATTGTAAAAATAGGTCCCATTCCGTCTCCTTATTTCGTTGTCACTTGGAAGAAAACTTCTTCCAAAGATTTAGTTTTTAGAGCTAATTCTCGAAGTCCTAAGCCTGAATCCACAACTTTTTTGGCCACATCGTCTAAAGCTTGGTCGTCGGTACTTTTTGCGAGTACAAATTCCAATTCAAAAGTTTCTGGATGCGTCAATTTTATTTGGCCGAGTCCAGGTATGGAGGATATTAAAGATTTAGCCGATTCGACATTTTTTCCAACCCGGAGGCGGTAAACTCTTCCGCCTTCTAGGGTCGCAGAAAGTTGTTCATAAGTGCCTTGTTGAACAATTTTTCCTTTGTGAATAATTATCAAATAATCACAGGTGTTTTGGACTTCACTTAAAATATGCGAGCTTAAAATGACGGTGTGTTTGCCGCCTAGTTTTCGAATCAGCTCTCGAATATGGGCGATCTGAGTTGGGTCCAATCCTTCGGTCGGTTCGTCCAAAACCAAAACATCAGGATCATGCACAAGAGCCTGAGCAAGAGCAACTCGTTGGCGATATCCTTTTGATAGATTTCCAATAACCCGGTGACGTACATCGGTCAACGAAAGTTGGTTCAAGGTTTCGTCGACTCGGGTAGCGATTGCATTGTTTGCAATTTTGTGAAGTTTTGCCGAATAACTAATGTAATCTTCAACTCGCATATCTAAATGAATTGGGGCTTGATCAGGTAAGTAGCCAAGTTTTCTTTTGGCATCGATGGGCTGATCCGTAATGTCATAGCCACAGATTTTTGCAACGCCCACATCAGGTCCGATACAGCCGCAAAGGATATCCATGGTGGTTGTTTTGCCTGCACCGTTAGCCCCTAAAAAGCCAACGATTTGCCCTTTTGGGACTGAGAATGTGACGTCAGTAAGCGCTTTAATCGCGCCATAAGTCTTTGTGATTCCACTAACTTCAATCATCAAACTTCTCCATAAAATATCTCGGTGACTAGAAAGTTTATACGGCTCAGCTCGGAAATCAACAGAAAAATTTTTGAGTCCAAAAATTTAATCTGAAAACCACAAAACTAAAACAAGCTTAAAGATTTCACATCTAGAGCTCGTATCTTTAAATCCTCTCGCCCTAGCGGATACGAATTTAAAGCTCGGCATGCAATCCAACCTGCCTGTGAAGCAAACGGAAAAGAATTTTTAGACTTTGCAAATTCCATAAATTTTCTAATAGGAGCACAATCTTTTGCATCGGGATTTTCTGTCCATTTGGCTTCAATTAAATCCATATGGTTGCCTGCTGTCCTCACAAAATCAATTTCAGATCGGTCGGTGTCCCGATAAAACCATAACGATCCTAGTTCTCGATTTATCCGAATTTTTTTGCGTAATTCAGAATAGACGTATGTTTCCCACAAGGCCCCGGCGTAAGTCGAACTCGCCAAATCATCTGCATTCAAATTCAGTAAAAACGAACATAATCCTGAGTCACAGAAATAAACTTTTGGCGATTTGATAATCCGCTTTCCAATATTTGCAAACCACGGCTCCAAAATTGCGACGATGTTGGAAGCTTCAAGAACGCTGAGCCATGCACTGGCAGTCTTTGGGCTTATTCCAACGTCTTTTGCCAAAGCAGATTTATCGAGTAGTTGACCGCTTCGAGCAGCGGTAGCGCGAACAAATCTTTCAAAATCGCGCAAGTTTGTGATGTTGATAATCTGTCTGACATCGCGTTCGATGTAAGTCGCAAGGTAGGAGCTAAAATAGTCGGTGCGATTTATTTTTGGGTTAGTCCAAAGCTCAGGGTAGCCTCCGGTTGTAATGAGCCGGCTGAGGTCTTGTTCGATTTTCGAATCAATCAAAGAAATCTCGGAAAAATTAAAACCTTCTAATTCAAACCACAAACATCTTCCAGCAAGACTGTCACTCACCTCGCGCATTAACGAAAACTTTTGCGAACCTGTTAAAATAAACTGTCCACATCGGTCCCGATCTTCGTCGATTAGTCGTTTGATGTGGCGAAAGATTTTTGGAGCGTACTGAACTTCGTCGATGACAATTGGTGGAGGATTTGCGCGAAAAAATTCATCGGGATCTTTTTCAGCACTCTCTGCCAAACTTGGCCGATCGAGACTTACATAATGGTGGGAAGAAAATATTTTTTTGAGCAGTGTAGTTTTGCCTGTTTGCCTCGCCCCTGTGATGACAATTGCCGGTGTAGACGCGGCTGCATCGGTAATTTTTTGCTGGAAATCTCTGGTATAATACATGGTTGCATATTATGGAATTGGATTCCATCTTGTCAAGCACTTACATTCCATATCTTCACGTTGAATAAAATACCCCTGATTGCTGCACCCATTCAAGGCGGTGACTCAAAGTAAATTTAATGTTGATTAATCTACTAAACATTTGCATGATGACTACGTTATGAATATCACATCGAAAAGTCGCTATGCTTTAAAAATTCTATTAGACCTTGCTCAGTATCCAAAATCTTCGTTGGTGCACCGATCAGATATAGTGAAAAGACAGCATATTCCCGCGGATTATCTCGATCAGATTCTTATTCGGCTGCGAGCGCATCACCTTGTGGAAAGCGTACGCGGTCGCAGTGGAGGTTATAGATTGTCAAAAGATCCTGCAGACATAAATATGTGGCAGATTTTAAACGCCGCCGAAGATAAAGTCTATCCTGTTAAGTGTATCTCTCATAAGTCCTGTTTTTTAGAATCGGATTGTATTTCCAAAGGCGCATGGTCGCAAGTTTTTGAGTCGGTTCAAACCCAGTTGTCGCAATTTAATCTTGCGACTTTAAGCGCAAAAAAAAGTAGGTAGCCAAATGGCCCAGATTGTCGCAGAAAGTTTAACTAATCGAGACTATAAATATGGTTTTGTTACTGATATTGAGCACGACTCGTTTGCCAAAGGCCTAAGCGAGGACACGGTTCGAAAAATTTCCCAAAAAAAATCCGATCCGGAATTCGTGTTGAACTTTCGCCTCAAAGCCTACAAACATTGGCTTACTATGATCGAGCCCGAGTGGGCTTTGCTACATTATCCGAAAATTGATTATCAAAATATTCGCTATTTTTCTGCTCCAAAAAGCAAATCAGATCTACCAAAATCTTTGGACGAAATTGACCCTGATCTTTTGGAAACTTTTCAAAAGCTTGGCATTCCTCTCTCTGAACAAAAAAGACTAACCGGAGTAGCAGTCGATGCGGTGTTTGACAGCGTATCTATCGGTACAACGCATCAAGAAGAGTTAGCAAAAGTTGGAGTGATTTTTTGCTCGATGAGCGAAGCTTTGCAAAATCATCCAGAACTTGTAAAAAAATATTTGGGCACTGTAGTTCCGTATAAAGATAATTTTTTTGCTGCCCTTAATTCCGCGGTTTTCACAGATGGGTCGTTTGTTTATATTCCAAAGGGTGTACGTTGCCCCTTAGATCTTTCGACTTATTTTCGCATCAATGCTGCAGAAACCGGCCAATTTGAGCGAACTTTGATAGTTGCAGATGAGGGGAGCTACGTCAGTTATCTTGAAGGTTGCACGGCGCCAATGCGCGACGAAAACCAGCTCCATGCCGCAGTAGTTGAACTCGTTGCCTTAGAAGGCGCAGAGATAAAATATTCCACCGTACAAAATTGGTACGCAGGTGATAAAGAAGGCCGCGGTGGAATTTATAATTTTGTGACCAAACGAGGAATCTGCGCTGGTGCAAGATCCAAAATTTCTTGGACACAAGTTGAAGCCGGGTCTGCGATCACATGGAAATACCCCAGTGTGATTTTAAAGGGCGATCATACGGTCGGGGAATTTTACTCCGTGGCTTTAACCAATAATAAAATGCAAGCCGACACCGGAACCAAAATGATTCATCTCGGCAAAAATACTTTTAGTAGAATTATATCTAAAGGAATTTCTACGGACGAGTCTACTAACAGTTACCGCGGGCAAGTGCGGGTATCAGAAAATGCCGACTTTGCCAGAAATTTTTCGCAGTGTGATTCCATGTTGATTGGATCCAACTCCAAAGCCAATACGTTTCCCACCATCGAAGTTCGCAATAAAACAGCGGTTATTGAACATGAAGCGTCGACCTCAAAAATTAATGCCGAGCAGTTGTTTTATTTAAAATCACGAGGCCTTTCTGAAGAGCAAGCGGTGTCTTTAATTCTCCATGGTTTTTGTCGAGAAGTTTTTAAGGAACTCCCTTTAGAATTTGCAGTCGAGGCGGTAAAACTTTTGGAAATGAAGCTCGAAGGGGCCGTAGGATAAATTCATGCTAACTATAAAAAATCTCAGTGCTGAAATTAACCACCGTGAAATATTGAAGGGCTTAAATCTCACAATTAACGAAGGTGAAATTCATGCCATTATGGGCCCAAATGGTTCTGGTAAAAGCACTCTGTCAAAAGTTTTGGCAGGACATCCAGACTATAAAGTTACTTCGGGATCAGTGGATTTTGAAATTAATTTACGACAAAAAGATTTGCTTGCGATGACGCCCGAAGAGCGTGTGCGAAATGGCTTTTTTATGGCTTTTCAGTACCCTGTGGAAATTCCGGGGGTTAGTAACAAGGCCTTTTTAAAAGCAAGTTTTGATGCCATTTGTGAGGAAATGGGCACGGCATCACTTACTGATGAGGCGTTTACAAATTTTCTAAAAGGTAAACTTGAACTCTTGGGTTTTTCAGAAAAGTTTTTGGATCGCGAAGTCAATGTAGGTTTTTCCGGCGGTGAAAAAAAGCGCAATGAGTTGCTTCAAATGGCAGTTTTAACTCCGCGCTTGGCCTTTTTAGACGAAACCGATTCAGGATTAGATGTCGACGCCCTGCGCCTTGTATCAGAAGGTATTAACAAACTGAAAAACAAAAAGAATGCGTTTGTTTTGATCACGCACTACCACCGGATTTTAGAATACGTAAAGCCAGATTTTGTCCATATTTTAGCAAATGGACGAATTGTAAAAACCGCGGGTGATGAGCTGGCGAAGGAAATAGAATTAAATGGCTATCAAAGGTTTTTGAAATGATTTTGTCGGAACTATTAAAAGATGAGGCTGTTCCAACATCTGTTTTAGATGAATGGCGCTACACACCTGTGCGCAAGATCTTGGCCCAGGAATACGCATTTGACGAACCAATTTTAGAAATTAAAGAAGATTCTTCGTGGTTTGATCCACGGTTTTATAATTTTATTTTTATAAACGGGTTTTTTCAAAAAGATCTCTCGCACTCTGGACAATTAAATTTTTCTTTTACAGCTGAGGAATCCCTAAAATCTCATTTTCAAGAAGATGATTATTTTATGAAAATCAGTCAAAATATGGCGCGAAATGAACTGGATTTTTCGGTTCAGCATTCGCCAAAACGGCCCGTACGGTTTTTATTTATAACTTCTCCCACTAAAATTAAGCACTGCAGTTTGCCACGATTAAATATCAATGTAGCTGCAAATGTGAAAGTATCTTTTGTGGAACAATTTAGAGAAAGTGAGCGTGAAGGGCTTAGTATTGAGCTCTTTTCTGTAAAAATTAAAGATGCGGCGCAAGTTCTATGGGTTTCGCTTAATTTTAATAAAATAAGCGGCGAAAAAAACCAAAGACTGCATTATTTAAATTTTGACGTTGGAAATGACGCAAATCTTGAGCATTACTTTTTATGTTTTGGCGCCCAATTTGTGCGCAGTCGGGTTCGAGTGACATTGGCAGAACAGGCCAAAGTTGCGCTAAAATCAGCTAATTTATTAACTCAAGCAGCTCATGTGGATTTACAAACTGAAGTTTTCCATCGTGCGAAAAATTCTAGTAGTGATCAAAATTACCGAACTATAGTCACCGGTAAAAGTAAGTTTATTTTTCGTGGGAAAATTCATATTGCACACGCAGCGAATAATTCTTCTGCTAAACAAAAAAATCACAATATTAAATTTAGCAGCGAATCAGAAATCGACACTCAGCCTATTTTAAATATCGATTGTAACGAAGTGCAATGCTCGCACGGGGCGACCGTAAGTGCACTGCGTGAGGAAGATATTTTTTATATGCAAAGTCGTGGGATTTCTGCGGAAAAAGCTAAAGTTCTGCTGGCGCATAGTTTTCTGGCGGAACCATTGATTACCCTTGAAGACAGATTACTGAAAGACTTGATTACAGACTTAATAAAAGACCACGATGAATTACTTAATTGAATTATTTAAAAATTGCCGCCAAGATTTTCCAGTTCTAAGCCGCAAAATACGCGGCAAGAATTTAATTTATTTGGATAATGCAGCCACTTCCTTGAAGCCGCAAATCGTGATTGATAAAATCATGCAGTACTATACAAATGGAACCGCTAATATTCACCGGGCCGTTCATACTCTGAGTGAAGAGGCTACCAGTGCGTTTGAAGAATCACGGGAAAAACTCGCAAAATTTATAAATTCACCTTCGAGTTCTCAGGTGGTTTTTACATCTGGTACAACGGCTGCCATTAATCTTGTTGCGCAAAGTTTTGTAAGGCCATTGCTTAAAAAAGACGATGAAGTGTTAATTTCTGAAATGGAACATCATGCCGGCATCGTACCCTGGCAGATGATCTGCTCTCAGGCGGAAGCGCATTTAAAAGTCTACAAGGTGACAAATTCTGGAGAACTTGATCTGGAGGATTTCGCAAAGAAAATCTCTACACGTACGAAGTTTATTGCCACCATGCATATTTCAAATTCTTTGGGGACCGTGAATCCGGTCAAAAAACTTTGCGAGATTGCGAAAGCTCACGGTATTCCAATTTTGATAGACGGTGCTCAAGCAGTATTGCACGAGAAAATTGACGTAGTAGACATTGATTGCGATTTTTATGTTTTTTCGGCGCACAAAATGCTCGGACCAACAGGTGTCGGAGTGCTTTTTGGCAAGCAGACTCACCTGGAAAATATGCCACCTCTTTTTGGCGGCGGCGATATGATTAAATATGTTACTTTTGAAAAAACAACATTTGCCGATCCTCCCGCGAGATTTGAGGCAGGAACTCCCGATATTGCATCGGTTATTGCCGTCGGTGCCGCAGTGGATTATATCGAGAAATTATCGTTGAAAGTCATTACAGAATATGAAGAACAATTAAAAAACTATGCTTTTGAAAAACTGTCTGCGGTTGAGCATATTAGAATATTAGGAAGCGCAAAATCCCGTATTCCAGTGTTTACTTTTGAGCTTTCGGATATTCACGCTCATGATTTAGGCACCCTTTTAGATCAGCAGGGAATTGCGGTACGAACGGGTCATCATTGCGCCCAGCCTTTGATGGACCGTTTTAAAGTTCAGGCAACCACTCGGGCGTCATTTGCGTTTTACAATACTTTTTCTGAAGTAGATTTACTTGTCGACGGGATTGCAAAAGCAAGGTCCCTATTAAATGCTTGAGCTTTACAAAAATCTTATAGCTGAGCAAAGTCGCGCGACATTTCAGGTGGGAAAGCCAGCTCAGTATTTCTACGAAAAACGGGGTTGGAACCGGCTCTGTGGAGATGATTTGTGGATCTACGCAACGGGTTCGAAACAGGCGTTAGAACTGTGGTACGACTGTAGGGGATGTGCGTTGTGTAAAGCATCTTGCGCGGTGCTTGTAAGCAGCCAAAATTTAAAATCTGAAGATGAAATTCACCGCCAGTGTTTAAATTTTTTAGCTTTTGATGCATTTGCCGACGAACCTTTAAAAACTCTAGCTACCGCCAAAAACTATCCGGCTCGATTAAAGTGCATTACCTTGCCCTGGCAAACTTTGAGCGCTTGTTTGCTGTCAAATTCTAAGGAGGAACTTTATGTTACAACCGAGTGAGCAAAAACCGGTGCCCATCATTCGAGTTATCACCCAAAGTACGCCGAACCCTCATGCTTTGAAATTTATAACTGCAAAAGATTTTAAGACCAAAGGTAAAGCCACTTTTGCACATCCGGCCGAATGTCTGCATGTTCCTTTGGCGTCCAAGATTCTTGAAACCTCCCATGTTACTTCTGTGCACTTTTTTGAAAATGTTTTAACCGTAAACCAAGACGGCGAAGGCGACTGGGTTGTTCTTGAAGAGCAGGTTACAAAACTTATTCAAGAATATTTACCATCCCACCTTGCGGATTTTGATTCCGAGCAGGAAGTTGATACTTCTAACTGGACTGAAGACCGCAAAAAAATCGAAGAGATTATCGACCGAACCATTAGACCTGGATTACAAGCCGATGGTGGTGATATTGAAATTATAGATTTCGAACAGAATTTATTAACAATTCGTTATGAAGGTGCTTGTGGCAGCTGTCCAAGCTCAAGGTCTGGAACCTTGCAAGGAATTGAATCTATCTTGCGCTCCGAATTTGATCCGCACATTCAAATAGCCGCACTTTAGATTTAGAACGCCGAAAATCCCAAGATGGCGTATTTAATTAAAAGTCGCCTTAAAAAAGCTCGCGTATTTGTTACTACAAACGCCATTCTTGGGTCAACTTGCGACGTACTGGTTTTTTATTATTGCGGATTTAAAGTTCTTACAAGTCTAAGCCCGGTTTTATCGCTAGCACAAGGATTTGTGTAAAAAGGTTCCAAATCGAAGGCTTGGCGACCGAAACTACCGCCCGTCGCAAAACAATTGACATGCAAAATTTGTTGATTGTCGAGGTAAATGTTTTGTCCTAATTCGTCAATATTTCCTACCAAATCATAAAATCCGTTTCCATCAATAATAAATGGTCTTTTCAATTGGACCGGCATAGGACCACTCCTCGCGTCTAAAAGCCATCCAAACTCGAGGACAGTTTTCGGATCATAATGCCAAAGCATATCAACACCATCATGGCGAGCAAGCATCTGCTCATCAGTTGTCGGCAGGCGATAACCTCGGGCGCGGGTAATATCCCCTTCGGCAGCATTAATCTTAAATTGGCCGGAGATGGGAAAAAGATCTCCGCCCTGAAGACTTCCCGAAAACTTCATTTCTGAGAAATCATAAACGGGCTCAAATCCTTTAGCGATTGACATTCTATTGCAAAATTCTGCAGCAGAATACCAATTGACACTATCAACAGGCAAATCCGTCGCAATTTTGACGCCATTTTTTATTAAATCAAACCCTTTTGTAAACGCTGACGAATTACCTCCAGTCCATTGGTACCACTGGTACTGCGTGACCATATTTTCCATCATTTCGAACTCGTAATTGACAGAGCGGTTACCATAAATTTCAAAACCTTTGCCTGGGTAATCCAAGACTTTAAATTTTGGTAAAACGATAAAATTTCTGGGTTTTAATCGCAAAAATGATAGCTTGATGGTCGCTATTTCGGTGTCTTTTTGCGCTGTTTTCTTGTCCAAAAGATCGCGCTTTAATTTCTCTCGTGCTGTAACGGCCCAGCTCAACACGTGGGGTAAAGCTCCACTTATTGCCGCGGTGTTGCTTAAAATCTCCTCAAGACCTTGATGATGAACCAAATACTTCATGTCAGATTTACCTTGAATATACTCCATGATATTTTCTAAATAACCTGTTTGCAAACGCTCGATAAAGCGGTCTAGATGCTGCGTATCGACATTCCCTTCATCTAAAAGAAGATTCAGATAAGCGACGAGATTGATCGTAGCGTTTGCGCTGAATTCATCTTCACATTCCGAACCGAAAACCAGACGTTCGGTGAAGAAAATTACAACGGCGGTACTAAGCAATCAGAGTAGTAATAAGTTTTTCATTTTGGATTCAAAGTCCTAACAATCCGAAGGCCGTAATTACGAAATCTATTGGTGCTTTGGGCTCTTAAATATGAATAATATCGGTCATTAGGGTTGCCATTACCGCCCATGGAAAATCCGAAATTTTGCTCTGTAATATCTAACGCGCCAACATTATGAGCCCATTCGCTATTGACACCAATCAAGTCGTAGAAATTTTCACCGTCTAGAACGACCGGAAGCTTCGAGCAGACTGCCATACTTTTGCAATAGCTCCACGAATAATCGTTTAGTTTAAATCCGTCTACCTGATCATCCCACAACTCTTCGCAGACTTTGGCGAATGCGGAATCAGCAAAATGCAGCCAGAAAATAATCGCAAGACAAACTTTATAAAAACGGTAAAAAAGCATCTATTTCCCCAAAATTTATCATTCAGGCTCGGTTTTTATTCCTGCAGTTTCGATGAGTAAATGCCGAAGCTGCATCTGTTCATGGTTAGACATCGAATCAAAACTTAATCCAGATATCCTTTGAACTTGAGCCATCAGGTCATCGATGACGCGCTCAAGAAGCTTTTTATCTTGAAAAATAGGATTTTTGATAAACTGCCGAACGCGAATTAACCATTTATCGAGTGGTCGATCCACTTGCTTGAGATCGAGCCACTTTGCGGTCTTAATATCCTGCAAATGGCGCGCTGCAGGAGTATAATTTCGGCCACGTTCGATCTGTGCTGTCAAATTATTAGCTAGTCGAAAAGCCTCGTGCAAAAGATTTTCAAATTCGCGCGGCAAATCCTTTCCGTGTTTTTCCGAATAAAAATCTTTGCGATCCTTGAGATCGATAGTCTGCGCTTCCTTTATGATTTCGTTGATAAGTTCCCCGGTAAACTCGCGGTAAAATCCCCGATCTGATCCAATCGATTTTGAATCCTGAGCAAACCGAATCAGTTCATCACTGGTCTGATTGAGGGCGATAAACATCGTCTGCAGAGGTGTTCTACGATCGATCGCATCGCGTGCTTTCATTAACTCATTGGCATCGATACTGGCCTGGCCATCTGTCATTAACACAATATTTGCCGCAGCCAACGGTTCGCCATTGCGCTGACCTGCTTCCGCAATCACCGCTAGCGCTGCTAAGTAAGCTTTTTGAATGTCGGTTCCGCCACTCGTATTGGCCAGCTTTTTTCGGTAATTTTTAATAACTTCCAAGGCTTCTGTTGCGTTATTGACAACAATTGGGAGTCCGGGTTCGGAATCAAACGGAATAATTACTATTTTGTGCCGGTATTTTCCGCTTGGCGATACATCACTCAAGGCTGCTGCCGTAAATGCTGCAATAATCCCCGCTTGAAATTCCCCGGGATTGCCGCTCATCGATCCCGATGTATCATAAAGAACCACGGTCACGCGTTCGCTTTCTTCCTTGCCATGGGCAGCCGCGATATCCACACGCTTGCGGTGAACCGCCAGATAAGCCGACTGCTCGAGCATATTTTCTTCAAGGGTTTTGCCCGGTTGCCCCAAAATGGCCCGCGGCCAATCGGAAATTCTCTGCAGGCTTAATATATCACGCCCACGTGGCTTGCTATAATCGCGCGTCCAGGTTTTGATCTCCATAAATTCTGGACTTGGCTCAGGATTCAAAACAAAATCCGTAAGCGAACTTACCGTGGACATTAAGCGGAGATCTCGCAATTTATTTTCTTTTAGATCTTTGGCAATATTTTTGGTCGGTTGATTGGGACCGACAACATCAAAATTGTAGTCGTCTTTAAGTATCCGCTGTGCCACTGGGGGCAAACCTTTGGAAAGCTCTTGCACCAGTCCC
Source organism: bacterium (assembly GCA_043757325.1). Taxonomy (GTDB): domain Bacteria; phylum Bdellovibrionota_B; class Oligoflexia; order Oligoflexales; family RGVZ01; genus JAYVPO01. Next base: position 4,558 of record JAYVPO010000124.1, on the reverse strand, counting down.
ATGTCTAAAGAATCCTTGTGCGCATATTTTTGTAGAAATTCCATTGCCTGCGCCATAGTGCGCATCAATTCGTGTGGAACGGGTACAACGCCACTTGAATCTAACGTTCGCGCAAAGGTGTGCACCCCCAATTGGATTTGATGCAATTCTTCATACAGCGAGTTCACCGACTTGTCCTTGTAGCCAAATCTCAGATCATTTAGCCAATTTTTTAGCATCGGATGATCGCGTTTATGCGCACTTTGAGCCTGTAAGACAAGATCTTTAATTTCTACGTTGGAATAGGCGCGCAGAATTTTTTTTATCGAGGCTAGCTTATTCATAATCTCGCCACCGCGCTGATCGGGTGCCAGAAAATCTTTCAGAATCACGCGCATCATTCGGTCTAGCAAAGCGTTATTAGGTCCAGTGGGATTTAGTTCAATGGAACCGAGCGTTAAACTGTCAAGCAACTTTTCGAGTTCGGCGTCTTTTCCCTCGGAATCTTTTTTGGCGGTTTCCAAAGGTTTTTTGCTGTCTTTTTTATCTTTGTTATCTAAGCCAGTTTCTTCGAGGCGTTTTTTGGTGTCCGTGTCGGCTGTTTTTTTATGATCTTTTTTATCTGCTTGTTGCTCATCGCCTTGTGAAATGCTTTTATCGTCCGGCTCAACTTTAGGTAAATTGTCGATCGGAATATCCTGATATGCGTCAGCTTCATTTTCCTCGTCTTGTGGGTTTAGTTTCTTCAACGGTGTCGGATCAAAAACATGCCAGCGGCCGTCGTGAAATACTTCAAGCCAGACGTGGGATTCTTGGGGAACGACAAGATAGCTTTTTATTTCACCGTCACCAATAAATTTCTTGGCACGGAAACCACTGACAACGCGAGTTGGAATTTGAAAACCGTCGCGCAGAATGGCGGCGCCAGCCAGCGCAGCAATATCGCAAGGAAAGTGTCCGCAGGCAAGAGAATCCAGAAGTTGACTTTTGCGAGATTTACTATATTTGTAATCGACACTAAGATGATCTGAAACCGCTTGGGCCACGCGTAAAGGATCTTTTCGGGCTACATCCTTTGAATATTTATGAAAAATGGCTGCTTGAACTTCATCTGGCCATTCGGCGCTGTCAAAACCAACCGGGCGCTTGTAGAAATCAAGAATATGCGAAAGTATCTGGATATTTTCATCGCGGACTAAAGGAATTTTTACTTCTTCAATATCGACTTTCTTTTCTAACAAGAAACTTCCCGTTTTTGACTTTGAAACTATCAGCCGGGGATCCGACGGTTGCAGAGGCTTCATACCTGGTGGTAAAAACAACTCCACGTTGTTCTGACCCAGCGTGCGCACCAACAAATAAACTTCGGTATCCTTATAGGCGTCAATGCGCGGCAGGCGTCCCGGCAATTCTTCTTCGCGAAATGTAAATTCGGCGTTGCGATCGATGGCCGAATAATACCGTTGACCGAAATACGAAGTTCTAGAGTTGGTATCGCAAATCCGAAATTTTTTTTGTTTGTCGCCACCTGAATCATTATCATCTTCTGTGGTGGGCGGTTTGTAGTTCTTGGGCATATCGAGATATTCAGGCGGAGATTCCTGCTGAGGTTTTTTTTCTTTTTTCTTGGGTTTTTTTAATGGAAGTTCTGGATCGGTTTTCTTTTCGACGATCTTTAGCATCTCAGGGGTTTTGTATTGGTCGAGGTAGAGACCAGAAAATTGCAAAGCTAAAAGATTTGATTGCAAATCCTGCATCGTCGCCTGGGAGCCTTCAATCATCGCTGTGGCATCGTCGACAATCCAAGCGATCTGGTCGGCTGCATATTTTCGGTCTTCGATGGAGGAAGTTTTCCGTAAAGCATTAATCACAGCTAGAGGATTTTTAACCGGTTGTCCTTTTACAGTTCTTGTCTCTAGAGCCGCAAATAACTTCTCGCCCTGCTCCGGTGAAAATACAACGGCAAAAGGGTCATGGTATGGCCCCAATGCGTTGCGGTACTTTTCAATCAATTCGTGGACCGCAGCATCATGATGCACTATCAAACTTTTAGCTACTTCGTCTTCACACGGCGTTACCGCTAGCAGTACCGAAGCTATAAGATAAATCTGCAAAAAGAGAAAATATCGTAAAAACTGCAACAAGATTTATTCCCTTTTGCTTTGCATAAGCAAAATTTCAAATGATGTGTTGTCGAGATTGCCTTGTTTTCTGGTAAACCGTGATCGCATTTCAATATTCTTTTGCAACTCAGAAATTTCACCCCGGAATATTCGAGCAAAACGTTGTTGCTCGTCATTTGTGTACTGATGCATTCTCTCTTCTCTGCGGTCGCGAAACCCATCTCTTTTAGGGCCTTTTCCGAATTGAATGTCAAATTTTTGCTCAGTAGTTGGATCGTAGACAAACTTCGTCTCGCCCGCTCCAATTGTAGTTGTAGGTAAATAGGCTCGCCAGAGTGATAACACATCGAGTTCGATTCGTTTGGCTGTGCTATGAACGATTTGGCTGTCTTCAGCAAGGGGTGACTCCAGAAAATCTAAAAAGGCGGAAAGACGTACCACCTCTGGAATTTTCAAGTCCAAACGCGTCGAAAAATCCGCCGTTGGCAGGTAGACAAATGGCTCATCCCTTGGATTTGCGTTTCTGGCGGCTTCAGATTTGTAAATGGCAGCGTCTGTTTCTTGTTTAAACTTCTCGGCGATAGTTAAGTAGACGACGTCAAAATAACGGTCAGAGGTCATCACAGCAGCTGCGATTTCGCGAAGCGGCTCCCATTCAATGCGTTGCGGTTTAAGAAATACCTCGTCGTTAAGAACTTCCGGGTAGACCTTACTCATGGCCGTGAGATACTTTATTCGCTTTTCTCGTTCGTGCAATCGGCTTCGAAGACTTGCCTCAAGCCAATTGTCAACGGTCGCTTTAAAAAGAAATCGATTTAAAAAAGCTGCAGTCATCGATCCTTGACCGTTTTCTTCGAATGACTTCTGGAGTTCGGGCACTGTCGCATTGGACGTACAATAAAGTGTTTCGAGTTTTGCTTCCTGGGTTTTGTGACCGTTTAAAGCCCTACGTTCGTTTAAAAGTGAAAGAAGTGGTCCAAGGGCACCAGGGTTACCCTTATCGATTTCGTCAATCAATCCAACTTCCGAGTCGACAAGTGAGTTTTTCGTATTGACTACAAACCGGCCTTTCTTGGCTGCTGCAAAATTCTGCCCACCCATAAAAGCCATTCCCGGCGTCATCTGATCTAACAGCAAGCGAAACGGATCGGGCACATCGCGAGTCATCGAGGTTTCAACAAAATAGGATTTTGCACCGCCTTGAGGACCTGACAGAAGAATATGGGCCTTAGCCAACCGTGCAACAAGTTCCATGTGGCGAAGCGTTTCAAGTCCTAGCAATGTTTGATCGAATATCGCTTTGTTGCGCCGCATTTTATCGCGTTCTGTCTTAAGTACTGAAAGTCCTGCGGGTGTTAAACCTTTGAAAGTGCGTGTTTTCAAATCGTAATTCACCAGTGGTTCGTGAGCACCCGTTAAAGCCTCTGGACAAGTTATGGCAGCGTTGATAGTGGAGAATGGAAATAAAGATAGTAGACAAATAGCATGTAAAATATTCATGAGGCTTCCTTGAAGTTCTTCAGTTGGAAGAGACTCTTATCACGGTCATTTTTTAGGTACAACTGTTAAAACCCAATAATAAACAGGTAACTTTTAATTATTGTCGACAACAAGTTTATTACAGGATAAAAGATCACCGAATGAACCGACTGTTTTATTAAAATAAGAATCCTATGATCGTAAGATGCCTTTTTGTATTTTTTAGTTGAGATTACACGATGAGATTAAAAATTTTTCGCTCGATTGTTTTACTTTATTTGTCTGTCTCTTCAGCTTTTTCGTTGGCAGCAAAACGTTGCGAAGAGGCATTCGCAGGTACGCCGACTCAAGAATTTTTGTCCTATTTAGACGCAATTTTAGAACAAGATTTGATTCCAAAAAAAGACTGGCATACATGGGGGGAACTTTTGCACCGCGGTCAGCTCACTAATCCTCTTGAGAAGGCTCAACAGTCTCATCATTCAGGTAATATTGTGCACGCAGAAGGTATGGATTATTTTCTGCAGCAGAATTTGGACATTGAAACAGTCAATCAGTGGTTTCTCGAAAATATGTCAAAATTGAAAACCGATGAAATTGACAAATTCGCGGTAGCGGAACTCACTGTAAAGCCGTTTAGCAAAATAAAATTTCACCGAATCGAACCTGGAACTTTTACTCAGATCTACAACAAGTGGCGTTATGCGCGGGTTTTTTATAAACGCAAAGTGACTTTAACGCATCCATTTGAGTTGATGGAAACTGTTCTAACGCAGGCTCAGTACCTTGATATTGTAAAGGGCGGAACGCCCATTCTGCCAGAGCATCGAACCTTTGTGCGTAGTTGGAACGACGTCGCACGATTAGCGAACGCTTACTCCAATGGCACTAGCTTAAGCATAACCCTTGAAAACTGTTAAAGAAAAACCCATCCTTGATTAATGTCTTAAATCAACTAAGGGGAGGGTTTTTCTCTA